>JAYSZS010000212.1:0-20461 GCA_043737935.1 Propionivibrio sp.
GCCGAAGGATTCGTTCTTGTGTTTGCGCAGCACCGCTGCGACTTCGGCCTGGCAACACGGCACCAGCACGATGTGACGCGCCTGCTTGGCGAGTGCAAAACGGATTGCATCGTCGGTTGCCGTATTGCAGGCGTGCAACGCGGTGACGATGTCGATGCGCGCGGGCAGGGCGGGTGAATGGATTGATTCATCGACTGTGAGATTGAGGAAGCTCATGCGCTGAAAGTGCAGCCGTTGCGCCAGCGCGCAGGACTTTTTGACCAGTTCCGGGCGCGTCTCGATGCCAAAAATATGGCCGCCAGCCCTCGTTTTAAAGAACAGATCATAGAGGATGAAGCCGAGGTAAGACTTGCCGGCGCCGTGGTCGGCCAGCGTTAGGTGGGCGTTATCGACCAACAGTTCGGCGAGCAGGGGCTCGATGAAGTGGTAGAGGTGATAAACCTGCTTCAGCTTGCGCCGACTGTCCTGGTTGAGTTTTCCGTCGCCGGTCAGGATGTGCAGTTCCTTGAGCAATTCGATCGATTGCCCGGGCTTGATTTCAGCGGTAAGCGGCACAGGTTTCCTGAAGCGTGTTGGCGAAAAAAGCCCATTTTAGACGCATTGCGGTGGGGTGGTCGAACAAATGGGATAATGGTAACCTTAATTAAAGATCCTGATTTTTCATGGCAATTCAGTGGTATCCCGGTCACATGACCGCGGCGCGCAAAAAAGCGGCCGAGACGATGGCGTCAATCGATGTGGTGATCGAGGTGCTGGACGCCCGTCTGCCCGAGGCCAGCACCAACCCACTGGTGCGCGAGCTCCGACTGTACCGCCAGCGCCCCTGTCTGAAGGTGCTGAACAAGGCCGACCTGGCCGATCCCGAAGCCACCCGGGCCTGGATCGACTACTACAAACAGCAGGATGGCGTGCAGGCGGTGGCGCTATCGAGCAAGAACCAGGGCGAAGTCGCGCGCATTCCGGGCTACTGTCAGCGCCTGGCTCCGCATCGCAGTGACAATACAAAACAGTTGCGCATGATGATCATGGGGATTCCCAACGTCGGCAAATCGACCCTGATGAATGCGCTGGTCAAACGCCGGATCGCCAAGGTGGGCGATGAGCCGGCCGTGACCAAAGCGCAGCAGATGCATCAGATCAGCGTCCGTCATTCGATCACCGATACGCCGGGTCTGATGTGGCCAAAAATCGAATATCCGAGCGATGGACTGATGCTCGCCGCGAGTCACGTCGTCGGCCGTAACGCCATTATCGACGAGGAGGTGGCGGTTTTCCTGGCCGATCTGGTGCTGGCTCGCTACCCGTCATTTCTTGCGGCGCGTTATGGTATCCCGGTTGAGGGGATCGATGGCGTGACGCTCGTGCAAGGGATAGCAAGGCGTCGTGCCTTGCTCATGCGCGGCGGCGAGCCCGATATCGAGAAAGCGTCAAGCGTATTGTTGCAGGATTACCGCGATGGCAGGCTTGGCCGGATCAGCCTGGAAACTCCGGAGACACGCCGGATGATGCTCGGTTTGATAACGCCACAAACCGCCGGGGCATGAACGCTTACGGGCGAGCGACCGGTGACTGATCGGTTTGTGGCTTGAATAAATACTGTTTGACCACGGGAACCACGGTGTGCACGACGTACCAGCCGCCAAAACCGAGCACCCCCAGCCAGAAGATCAACAGAACGACAAACAGCAAGGCATTGCGCTTGCCGGCTCATTTTATTTGCCGGATCGGTGGCGCCACAACCAGGGCAAGCGAGTGCCGATGTATCGACCGGGTGACCACAAGCGCGGCAGGGTACAAGCGACACTACGCTATCCTTATCTCGATGACAACGGAATTATAATCGCTTGGCTCGCGATCATGCTAGCTTGCTGCGCAGGGTCTGCAAGTGACTTTATTCGAACCACTGGCCTGCGGGCCGGAAAGACCAAGCCATGGAAGACCGACTGACCGAACTGGAAATAAAGACGAGCCTGGCCGAAGATCTGCTTGAGGAACTGAATCGCACGGTGTATCGGCAACAACAGCAGCTCGATTTGTTGCAGGAACAATTACGGGTTCTTTACGGGCAGATGCAGGCCCATGCCGAACCTGCCGAGCCAAGAACTTTGCAGGAAGAAATCCCGCCGCATTATTGACAGGCCTTCAAAATGAAACAGCGAACCACCAAGTCACCAAGTTCACCAAGGGTCACCAAGTTAACTTCTTTTTCCCCCTGGTGCTCCCTGTGACCGGGTGCTTGGTTTTTTATCTTAAACAGACTGGCCGCACTACCTTATCGCCAGTTGAATGGTCCGGTTTTTCTTCAGTTTGCCGATGACGTGCATTTCACAGGGCTTGCAGTCAAAGCGCAAGGTCAGCTTCTCGTTGCCGTTGATCAGGATCATCGGGTCGGGGCGGATGCCTTTGACCTGTTTCGGGCAGAGCTTGAAGCTGTAACGCAGACAGTGCTTGGTGATCATCAGTGACACCTCACCCTTTTCGGTGTGGCACTCGTAGGCCGGTTCGATCACGCTGACCCCGTGTTTCTCATAGAAGGCACGTGCTTTCTCGTTGAAAACATTGCCCAGATAGCTGAGTGCAGCTTCCGGGTAAATGGCGGGAGGTTCAACCGGAGTACGGCGCGAAGGGCGTTGATAGGCGGCCATGCGGGCGGCATCGAGTGCTCCAACCGTCGTGCGGCGTAGCGCATTGAGCGCGGATGCCGGAACGAACCAGGCGGTGTCGATGGCCAGATCGATGGATTCGACGCTGTAGATGGTCGAGCCGAGTTTGCCCAGATTCTCGCGCAGGGTGCTGAGCGCCCGCTCGGCATTATGCGCGGCTTCCCTGGCGTAGGGCAGATGGCCAACGGCGCTGACCCCTTGGTCGTCTTTCATGTGCAGCGCAAAGCCGTCCGGCGTTACCTCAAAATGCATTGTTGCCGGGATACGCCGCTCGGCCGACTTTTTCTCCAGTTGGCGCCCGAATTCCTGATCGTGATTGCGGTGGATGGTTGTGCCCACCCGCAGATCGTCCGGCAGACTGCCATTGCTGAGTGTCGGGAAGAGGCGGTAGCCCGCACCTGCCGCTTCGGCACGGTTGATACGCAGGCCAACGAGTTCCTGATCGGCATTGAAGTAGGTCACTCCATCGCCGTTGTGCAAGGGCGCATTACTGCTTGCGTCAAAACTGTCGCGTCCGATCCCGTTCACCGTGCCAATGGGCTCGCCGACGAACTTTGGCGAGGCAAAGGCGCCAATATCGGCCTGGCGGTCATTCAGGAAATAGTCGGTCGAACCACGGTTGAAGGTTTTTTCGGGTTGCGGGTTAAAGAAAAACGTGCTGCGCCCGGAGGAACTGCGCCGGCATTCGGGCAGATCGTCGATGATTGCATCAAGCTGCTGGCGGTAATGCGCCGTGATGTTCTTGACGTAAGAAAGATCCTTCAGCCGTCCTTCGATCTTGAACGAACTGATGCCGGCGTCGATCAGCGCCCGCAGGTTATCGCTCTGATTGTTGTCTTTCATTGACAGAAGGTGCTGGTCCTCGGCAATGATCCGGCCCTCCTGATCGGCCAGCGAGTAGGGCAGACGGCAGGATTGCGAGCAATCGCCCCGGTTTGCACTGCGACCGGTTTGTGCGTGGCTGATGTTGCACAGCCCGCTGTAACTTACGCAGAGCGAACCGTGCACGAAAAACTCGAGGGTTGCCGTAGTCTGCCCGGCGATTTTTCGAATCTGTTCGAGCGAGAGCTCGCGCGCCAGAACGATCTGCGAAAAACCGACTTCTTCGAGAAAACGGGCTTTTTCGGGGGTCCGGATGTCGGTCTGCGTGCTGGCGTGCAGTTGCATCGGCGGCAGATCGAGTTCGAGCAGACCCATGTCCTGGACGATCAGCGCGTCGGCACCGGCGTCGTAGAGCTGCCAGACCAGTCGCCGGGCAGCTTCCAGTTCGCCGTCGTCAAGGATGGTATTGAGAGCGACCAGAACCCGTGCGTTGAAGCGATGGGCGTGGCTGGCCAGTCGCCCGATAGCAGCCACCGGGTTGCCGGCGTTGGCGCGCGCGCCAAAGGCCGGGCCGCCGATATAAACGGCGTCGGCGCCGTGAATGATGGCTTCGATGCCGAAATCGGCATTTTTGGCCGGGGCCAGGAGTTCCAGAAGCTCGCGTTTGGGTCGCATGGGGGAAAAGTCGATGTGCACGGCGCACATTGTAGTGCCATGCCGTACTTCCTGTAAGCGCTTTATGTGCACGGCCAATTATTGAAACTTTGTGTCAACCAGTTCTCCAGGACGGCGTTAATGGGCACATGAACAAACATAAGCCCCACTTGACGGAGACAAAAATGAGTAGTTTGAGTAATGAATCCTTTGGCCAATTCCTGGATTCTCTGAAACAAGCGGGTGTCGCGATCAGTAACGAACTTGAGCTGCGCGAGCGTCTGGCCGAAGCTCAACGCTGGCGCTTTGCCTTTTCCACCCTGGCTTCAAACGGTCGCCCGCTGGGTATCCGTTTTCAGGATCACAGCGCCGGTGTCAACGAAGCCGAGATCCACAGCGCGTTTACCCGCTTCCAGTTTCCGGAAAGCATGGAAATGGCTTTTGCCGCGAGTCTTCGGGCCTGACATTGGTCAGCGGTTCGTCGCACAAGCGTTTGTTGCCCCACAACGCGGCAAACCCGAAAGAGTCCACCTGTTGCCGCAACCAGCGGTTTCAGATGGAATAAAAGACCCGCAGAGTCAAATCTGCGGGTCTTTTTCAATAGGCGGATTCATTAACCTTAGCGGGTAATCGGCTTGTAGCGAATCCGCTTTGGCTTGGCGCCTTCCTCGCCCAGCCGGCTAACCTTGTCTGCTTCGTATTCGTGATAGTTGCCGCTGAAGAAGCTCCATTGCGAGTCGCCCTCGCAGGCCAGGATGTGCGTGCAAATGCGGTCGAGGAACCAGCGGTCATGCGAGATTACCATGACGCTGCCGCCGAATTCGAGCAGTGCATCTTCCAGTGCACGCAGGGTTTCTACATCCAGATCGTTTGACGGTTCGTCGAGCAGCAGCACGTTGCCGCCGGCGATCAGCGTTTTGGCCATGTGCAGCCGACCGCGTTCGCCGCCGGAGAGCGTTCCAACCTTCTTTTGCTGGTCCGACCCCTTGAAGTTGAAGCGACCGATGTACGCGCGTGACGGCGTTTCGTACTTGCCGACGGTAAGGATGTCAGAGCCGCCGGAGATTTCCTCGAATACGGTTTTACTGCCATCGAGGCAGTCGCGGCTTTGATCGACATAGGCCAGCTGGACGGTGGTACCGACTTCGACTTCGCCCGAATCGGGCTTTTCCTGGCCGGTGAGCATGCGGAAAAGTGTTGATTTGCCCGCACCGTTGGGGCCGATAATGCCGACGATGGCGCCGGGCGGGACGTTGAAACTGAGTTTGTCGATCAGCAGACGCTCGCCAAAGGCCTTGCTGACATTCCTGAATTCGATGACCTTGCTGCCCAGCCGTTCGCCGACCGGGATGAAGATTTCCTGCGTTTCGTTGCGTTTCTGGTATTCGACGCTGGAGAGTTCCTCGAAGCGGGCCAGACGCGCCTTGCTCTTGGCTTGTCGTGCCTTGGGGTTTTGCCGTACCCACTCCAGTTCCTGCTTCATTGTCTTGATGCGGCCCGATTCCTGTTTCGATTCGGTTTCCAGTCGCGCCTCCTTCTGTTCCAGCCAGCTTGAATAGTTGCCTTTCCACGGAATGCCTTCGCCCCGGTCGAGTTCGAGAATCCACTCGGCGGCGTTATCCAGGAAGTAACGATCGTGGGTAACGGCGACCACGGTACCGGGAAAGCGAACGAGAAATTGCTCCAGCCACTCGACCGATTCAGCGTCGAGGTGGTTGGTCGGTTCGTCGAGCAACAGCATGTCGGGTTTGGACAGCAGTAGTTTGCACAGCGCCACGCGGCGCTTTTCGCCACCCGACAGGTTATTGATCGAAGCGTCCCAGGGGGGCAGGCGCAGCGCGTCGGCAGCCAGTTCGAGCTGGCTGGCGAGGTCGGAGCCGGCGGCGGCGATGATCGCTTCAAGCCGCGCCTGCTCTTCGGCCAGCATGTCGAAATCCGCGTTTTCTTCCGCATAAGCGGCGTAAACCGCTTCGAGCTTTTCCTGCGCCTGAATCACTTCACCCATGCCGGATTCGACCTCCTGGCGCACGCTCAATGCAGGATCAAGCTGGGGTTCCTGCGGCAGATAACCGATGTGCAGGCCGTGCATCGGCGTCGCTTCACCGATGATGTCCTTGTCGACACCGGCCATGATGCGCAGCACCGTCGACTTGCCCGAACCATTGAGGCCGAGCAGGCCGATCTTGGCTCCGGGAAAGAAGGAAAGGGAAATGTTCTTGATAATCTGGCGTTTGGGCGGAACGATCTTGCCCACGCGGTTCATTGTAAAAACGTATTGAGCCATGGCTGGAGTCTTGGAGTGTTGGAGGGTTGGAGATTTGGGTTCCTGGTCAGGCTGAACAGGGGAAAGGATTACTACACGGGCATAACGGAAAAAGGCCGTAGCCTAACCGGGAGCTGCGGGTTTGGGCGGAGAGGCAGGCGATCCAGGCGATCAGTCAAGGTCCTGCATTGGGTCAGCGCCCATACCGGGTACCTTTCTGCATCAGGTACTGAGGGTTTCATCGAGCGAAATATCGACCATCAGGTCGTTCGACAGATTTTCCAGATCACGGGTCAGTGCGCGGACATCCAGTGCGGGTGAGGCGGTCAGCTCAGCGTTGGCATGAAAAAGTATCGCCGCCGACATCGGCGCACTGGCGATATAGGTGTTGAGATCTTCAACATTGACCGCGTGCCGGGCGAGCACCTGGGAGACCTCACGCACAATGCCGATGCGGTCATTGCCGACCAGCGACAGCTTCAGCCGTCTTTCACCCGCTCTGGATTCGCCGGAGTCTGTAGTTTCGGACACCTCGGAGGTGATGCGCAGGCCGGGCAGCCGGGTTAATGCAGCCTTGAGCGCTTCGATCTGATCTGCGCCGAGGCTGACACACACGATCCCGGCGAATTTTCCGGACAGGTGCGACATCGATGACTCCAGCCAATTGCCCTGATGCTCACTGATGACCCGGGCAAGCTGCTCGACCAAGCCTGGGCGATCATCGCCGATGGCGATCAGAACGAGGGAAATAGTGCTATTGGCGCTCATGAGGTCCTCCGGGCAGGAAAGGGCGGAAAGGGCGTCATTGTACCCTGTGGCTGAGCGCTAACGCACGAGGCCTTGTTTGCGCAGTGCGCTGGCCACCTCCTTGCCGATTTGCCGATGTCCCTCGTTGTTTGGATGAAGCTCGTCGAGTTTGAGTTGCGGCTTCGAGAGTGTTCTGGACAGTATGTCTTCGATCACCGGGATATTCCTTTCCCTAGCCATCCCAGCATAGAGCGGCGCGTCCGAAAGACTGGCAAAAACAACGCCAGCAATGTTTGACCTGGGTACCGACATCAGGATTGGCCGGGATCCCCGGCGACGAATTTCGCCGATCATCGTTTCAAGATTGGCGACAATGCTTGATGGCGACTGGCGACGCAGCATGTCGTTGCCGCCGAGTTCGATAATGACGGCAAACGGTTGATGTTCGTCGAGCAGCGCGGGCAATCGTTCGCTACCCCCGGCTGTGGTATCGCCACTGACCCCGGCATTGATGACCTGCCAGCCGGTCTCGGCAGCCAGTGTTGTGGTCCAGGCCTGTTCCGGACTCAATCCGTAACCGGCGGTAATACTGTCGCCGATAACCAGCACCTTGGCACCGACCGGAATGGCCTCGAATTTTTTCCCGGAACAGGCGGCCAGCGCGCTCATTAAAATGAGCACAGGGAGCCCCAGCCCGAATTGTTTTTTCAGTAAGCTGGAATTCATGGGAGGGTTCTCGCGAGTTGTCAGACGCAAGAATAGGCCAAATCGACGTAATGAGGACTGTATATGGCCTGAGAGTCGGTGAAAATATCATTGCTGCTTCCACGCTCGTCACCCCGGCAGAAGCCCGGGTCCAGCTTGTTTATCTCATAGATTTAATAGCTATCAGAGGAAGGCACTGGATTCCGGCTTGCGCCGGAATGACGGCTCGGGAGGTGTTTCTTAATGATCCTACCAACCGATTCTGAAACTGCCTAAATTTTCTGAAATCGCGATCCCGTAGGTCGGGTTATACCCGCAGGGGGTAACCCGACATCAATCCAGCAAACCGGATCACTTCTCTACGAAAGCGCGCTCGATAACATAGTCGCCCATGGCGCCGATGTAGGGCGAGACTTTGAATCCGCGCTGGTCGAGCATGGTGCAGCAATCCTTGATCATGGCCGGGCTGCCGCAGACCATCACGCGGTCGTGCTCGGGATTAAATGGTGGCAGGCCTATGTCGGCAAACAGCTTGCCGCTTTCGACCAAGTGGGTGATCCGTCCCCGGTTCGCGAAAGGCTCGCGTGTGACGGTCGGGTAATAAATCAGCTTGTCGCGCACCAGATCGGCGAAATACGCGTGATTCGGGAGTTCATGGGTAATGAAGTCGCGGTAAGCCAGCTCGCTCACCGTGCGCACGCCGTGGATGAGCACCACCTTCTCGAAACGCTGATAACTTTCCGGATCCTGAATCAGGCTGAGGAAGGGAGCGAGGCCGGTACCGGTCGCCAGCAGGTAGAGGTTCGTGCCCGGCTTCAGGTCGCGCAGCACCAGCGTACCCGTTGGTTTGCGGCTGATGACGACGGCGTCTCCCACCGCCAGGTTCTGCAACTTTGATGTCAGCGGCCCATTCGGCACCTTAATGCTGAAAAATTCGAGGAACTCGTCGTGGTTGGCGCTGGCGATACTGTAGGCACGCGTCAGCGGGCGACCTTCCTGTTCGAGGCCAAGCATCACAAACTGGCCGTTGATGAAGCGCAGCCCTTCGTCGCGTGTAGTGCGGAAGCTGAAAAGGTTGTCGTTCCAGTGATGAACGGAAAGGACGCGCTGGGTGGAAAGTGTGGTCATGGTCTGCTCTATGACATTGTTGGGTGCGGTTGATGCTATTACAAGCTAACATATCTGTAAATCAGATTATTCAGATAATTTATATCAATGGAGTCGATATGAGGTTCACCTTGCGTCAGATGGCGGTGTTTGTAGCGGTGGCCAGACAGGAGAGCGTATCGCGCGCCGCTGAAGCGCTCTCGCTATCGCAGTCGGCGACCAGCACGGCGCTGGGCGAACTGGAACGACTCTACGCCACGCAGCTTTTTGACCGCGTCGGCAAGACCTTGCGGCTTAACGAACTCGGGCAGTCCCTGTTGCCGCAAGCCGTCGAGCTGATCGAGCGGGCGACGGCGATCGAGACGGTGCTCGAAGGACGTGCCGGTTTCGGTAATCTGCGTATCGGCGCGACGCTGACCATCGGCAACTACCTGGCGACGCTGATTGTTGCCGATTATCTCAAACGGCATCCCGAGAGTTCAGCCCGCTTGCAGGTGCACAACACGGCGACGATCGTCGATCAGGTGGCGCGCTACGAACTCGATCTGGGACTGATCGAAGGCAATTGCCGGCATCCCGATTTGGTGGTCGAACCCTGGGTTGAAGATGAACTGGTGGTGTTCTGTGCACCGACCCATCGTCTGGCCATCAAAGGTTCGGCGACGCTGGCCGAGCTGGCCGGCGAGCTGTGGATTGTTCGCGAGCCGGGTTCGGGAACCCGCGAGACACTGGATCAGGCGCTACGCCATCATCATTTCGACCTGAAGGTACGACTCGAACTGGAACACACCGAAGCGATCAAGCGGGCGGTGGAGTTCGGCCTTGGCCTCGGCTGCATTTCAAGACTGGCGTTGCGCGAGGCTTTCCGGCGCGGCAGTCTGGTCGCCATTGAAACCCCGGAGCTGGATCTGCTGCGGCATTTCCAGTTTCTCTGGCACAAACGCAAATTCCAGACCGCTGGCATGCGTGAATTTATCGGGCTGTGCCGCGCGATGACCGTCGGCGTCAAACGCAGCGACGAGATTGAATGGCCGTACATACCCTGAAAAGCAACTCATGGCGATGGGTTGTCACTGCCAACGCCTGGATGGGTTAGCGCGCATTCTGACTGACCACAAATTGCCTGAAGCCAAAGATGAGCAGAGCCACCGCCCCCGAGCCGAGGCACAACCAATGCAGTGCGGGTAGGGAGGTAACCCGGAACAGCGGATTGGCATCGCTGAAAGGTGCAAACGGCATGATGTCGGAGTGCATGACGCTGTCCAGTACGATATGCGATCAGGTTCCTGCCGCCGCACCGATTGCAGCGGCCAGGAGACTCAAGCTTTGCCATTGGAACGGATTCGGCAGCCAGAACTGGCGCGCAAACCAGCGGCATCCAAGGAAGAGCGCAAAGGTGGCCAGCGCCACTAACGAGGCGCCCACATAGGTATGGAAGAACCGATGCAAACGCTCCTGGTGAGTGAGCATGTAGTACAGCGGCTCAATATCGATCAGAACGTTCGCCGCACAGAAGGCGAGAAAGCTGACATGCCTCGGCGCAACGGCGTGGATTACAGCGCCAGGGCCGAAGTGAAACAGAGTGATTGGCATGTGTTGTTTCGCAACGTAGAAGTCACCGGCGCTGCTCAGCTTTATCGCGCAGCGACTCCTGCAGCACAGGGTTGGGCGTCGACACCAAAGCGAACATTCAACGGCCAGACGTAACGCGGCGCTTTGTCGCGAGGCGACTTGATTGTTTGGTGGCGCGCGGTTCGGACAGACGGCCCGTAACGTATTTGTGAAGAACGCTGGCAATAAGCGTTTGGTACGGCACACCTTCTTCAAGTGCCTTGACTTGAATGTCGCTCAAATCGCCAGAAGACAGACGGATGTTGACCCGACGATCCTTAATGGCCGTAGCGCGTGCTGCTGCCTTGAACTTGGCTAGCTCGGCCTTCGTAGCAACGGACTTCAGTTGGCCTTTATCAAAGGCGGTGAGGACTTCTTGTTCGTAGGCATCAATTTTCGGCATCTGTTTCTCCTTGATTCAAATAGTCTCTCGTTGCCTTGCGGCTCGGGATTATGGTCTTGAGAAAGAAATAGTCTTCCTCTTCAACAAACGGCACCAAATGGACGTAGTTTTCACACGCGACCACGAAATTAACCAATCTGCTCAAGGTGCTCAGCAATGCATCTTTGTCTCTTCGGGTTTGCGATATGCCGACAGTTCCATGTCAGCAGAAGATAATCCACATCGCTGACCGTAGGGACCGTAATGTGCAACGCATCTTCCGCAGCCTTGGCCGGGACAATACCAAGTCCCACCAACGACTCCGCGATATGGAGGGCCTGGTCAGTGATTAAGATCTGAGGCACATCATTCAACACAGCCAGCCGTTTCACGGCTGCATCTGGGTCACCCGCTGCGCAGGACTTATCTCGCAGTTCCTCTGGAGCGACGCGTTCGGCCCCTGAAACGCAGCCACGTTATGCAGCCTGCAACAGAAACTCGACTTTCACAGCCTCATACGGGAAAACAATGTGGCCGTCCTCTGTCTTGTCAAGCACTCCAGCGTTGAGCAGCGCAGTCACGTCGCCGTGCACGGCCTTCACATCGCGTTCAGCGCGGCGTGCGGCTTCGCGAATGGACACCGGCCCCGCCCCGCATAGCACCTTGAGCAGTTCCCATCGCTTTCCGGTTAGCACCCTCCACAGCAACTCGGGAGTGGCAAAGCTGATACGCGCTGTTTTCCGGGCTTTTCCTGTCTTCAGGGCGCGCGCAACATCAGCCATGGAGTCGGCAGGAGTTCGCACATCAAGAGTCACTGTTTTCATGGTTCCACCTCGCAATATCGTTCTGGAAGTCAGTGATCAATTGATCAAGCGTAGTAAAAGCATAGAAACTTTCCTTTTTGCCAAAATGCCGGTGATCGCCCTTCCCGACTTCGATGTCATAGCGCAGAACGCAATCTCCATGCATGACATAAGCCAGCCTGTACTTGAACGCGTGTGCCGAATCTTTGAGTGGTTTCGGGAGGCGCCACACTATTAATTCCGCGAACGCCAACTCTGAGAGGACGATACGAGTGCCAACAAGCTGAACGGCTTTCATGTTGGAGATAGTGCCAACATGTTCTGCCATTGTCAATCACTCCAACGCTTACGCAGTCGGATTAGAAAGACCCGCCACGGCCCATAAGCCAGTGGCCTTGTTTGACGTTGCGGCGCGATTATCGCCGTCGCCGCAAAGTGACGGGCGCACGCACGATGGGCTTGCACTAGGCGCCAGGGTAACCCGTGGCCGTTCGTGAACTCATTTATCCACGCCGCCCAGGCACAGATACTTGATCACCAGATAATCGTCCATCCCGTACTTCGAGCCTTCGCGGCCAAGGCCGGATTGCTTGACGCCGCCGAATGGCGCGACTTCATTCGAAATCAGACCGGTATTGATGCCGACCATCCCGCTCTCCAGTGCTTCCGCGACGCGCCAGACGCGGCCGATGTCGCGTGAATAGAAATAGCTGGCCAGACCGAATTCGGTGTCGTTGGCCCATTCGATCACTTCGGCGTCGGTCTTGAAGCGGAACAGCGGGGCCAGCGGGCCAAAGGTTTCTTCGCGGGCGACCCGCATGTCCGCTGTGGCGTCGGCGATCACCGTCGGCTCGAAGAAGCTGTGACCGAGCGCATGGCGCTTGCCGCCGGTCAGCAGGCGTCCACCTTTGGCGAGGGCATCGGCGACGTGCTCTTCCACTTTGCGGAGGGCGGCGGCGTCGATCAATGGCCCTTGCGTCACGCCAGGATCGACGCCATTGCCAACCTTGAGCTTGTCAACGGCGGCGACCAGTTTTTTGGCGAACAGATCGTAGACGCCGTCCTGCACATAGAGGCGGTTGGCACACACACAGGTCTGACCTGTGTTGCGGTACTTGGAAACGATTGCCCCCGCGACTGCCGCATCGAGGTCGGCATCGTCGAATACGATGAACGGCGCGTTGCCGCCCAGTTCCAGCGACAGCTTCTTGATCGTCGGCGCGCATTGTTGCATCAGCGTGCGACCGACTTCGGTCGATCCGGTGAACGTGAGCTTGCGCACTGTCGGGTTGGATGTCATCTCGCCACCGATGGCGCTCGACGATCCGGTCAACATGCTGAAGATACCTGCCGGGACGCCGGCGCGTTCGGCGAGAACCGCCAGCGCCAGCCCGGAGTAGGGGGTCGCCAACGCCGGCTTCAACACCATCGGGCAACCCACCGCCAGCGCCGGGCCGACCTTGCGCGTGATCATCGCCGCCGGGAAGTTCCACGGCGTAATCGCCGCGCAGACGCCGATCGGCTGCTTGATGACGACGATGCGGCGATCCGGCCACGGCGACTGCAAGGTGTCGCCATTGACGCGCTTGGCCTCTTCGGCAAACCATTCGATAATGGCGGCGGCGTAAGCAATTTCACCGTGGGCTTCGGCCAGCGGTTTGCCTTGCTCGACGGTCATGATCAGCGCCAGATCGTCGGCATTGGCCAGCATCAGATCGTTCCACTGACGCAGGATGGCGCTGCGCTCCTTGCCGGTTTTTGCCCGCCAGGCCGGCCACGCACTGTCGGCGGCGGCGATCGCGCGGCGGGTTTCCGCAGCGCCCATTTTCGGCACGGTGCCGATCGTTTCACCGGTAGCCGGATTGGTGACGGCACAGGTGTCGCCAGTGTCCGCATTGCACCACTGGCCGTTCAGATAGGCCTGCTGGCGCAGCAGCGAGGGGTCTTTCAGTTGCAGCATGAGATTACTCCAAGTGAGGAAATGCAGACTTGAACTCTAATACAAATCCCTTGCCCAGCGAAAAACACCGCAGTGCGGTTAAAGCGGGCTGAAGATCATCAGCGCTATTCAGGATATCCCGTGAATGAAATCGATAAGCGACGTCAGATCGGCGATCAGCGCAGTACAGCGCGCTTTGATTACCTCCGCTCCGGCGGCTTGACGGATGGCGATTAAAAGAAGATCCGCCGTGCCCGACACCCTCACAGCACCCACACTGCCGGCACTGCCTTTAAGGGTGTGTGCAATTTCCCCGAGCGATTGAAGATCGTTTGCAGACATCTTCTTCGAGAGATGCAACACATCTTGAGCGTGAGTATCGACAAACAAGGCCAACATTCGCGCATATTTCGACTTGTTTCCGCGCACCAGCGCCAGCCCTTTCTCCATGTCCAGCTCCGGCAAGCCCGCAATTCGCTGCTCCCATTCGACCGTATCCGGATCAAGCGCTGGCACAGGGGCGGCCATCGGTGCAGGGGTGCTCACCGGCAGCCACTTGAGCAGTGCGGCAAAGAGAATATCGGGATTAATCGGTTTGGCGACAAAGTCGTTCATTCCGGCTTCCTTGCAGGCATGGCGATCTTCGTCGAAGGCGTTGGCGGTCATCGCCAGAATCGGTGTGCTGGCCAGGCGGGGCAGTAATCGAATGGCACGGGTCGCCTCCAGGCCATCCATACCCGGCATCTGCATATCCATAAGGATCAGGTCGTATTTGCCGTCACGGACTTTTTCCAGAGCCTCATATCCGTTGTTGGCGATGTCGACTTTCAACCCACTGTAGGTCAGAAGATCCACCACGATTTCCTGGCTGATCTTGTTATCCTCTGCCAGCAGGATGCATCGACCGGGCGGCATGGCTTGCAAGTTAAGTTCGGCAATGGCGGGCGCTTCCACCAGGTCGTCAACGCTCAGTTTGCTCTTGCCGAGCCGGGCGGTAAACCAGAAGGTGCTACCCTGACCAGGAGCGCTATGCACTCCGGTCTCGCCACCCATGAGGTGCGCCAGCCGCCAAGTGATGGCGAGCCCGAGACCTGTGCCACCAAAGCGACGCGCGGGGGTGGAATCGACCTGCTCGAAGGCCGCGAACAACCCGGCGATCTTGTCCGGTGCAATACCGATACCCGAGTCGGTGACTTCGAAACGCAGCATCAGATCGTCCGCCGTTTCCGCATCTATTTTCAGGCGCACGGTAATCTTGCCGTGTTCGGTAAATTTAACGGCGTTGGAGAGATAGTTGAGCAGGGCCTGTGCCAGACGGGTGGAGTCCCCGACCATTACTATGGGTAACTTATCCCGTTCCACGACAAACTCCAGGTGGTTGTCGCGCACCCTGGGCGCAATCATGGAGACGACGTTATCCAGCATGCGTTGAAAAACAAAGTCAGTCAGACTGAGTTTCAACTTCCCTGCCTCGATTTTTGAAAAATCGAGAATATCGTTGATGACCGAAAGCAGATGCTGGGAAGCATCGACAATTTTTTCCAGCTTCAACTTTTGCTGCGGGTCCGAATTGCCGTGCAATAACAGGTGAGTGAGCCCGATGATGGCATTCAACGGGGTCCGAATCTCGTGACTCATGTTGGCCACGAATTCGCTTTTGGCCTTGTTCGCCGTCAGCGCCGCGTCCTTGAGTCGTTCGAGTTCGTGCGTTCGGGTCTCGACCAGATGCTCCAGGTTATGGCGATACTGTTCCAGTTCATCGGCATCCTGTCTACGTTGGGTAATGTCCTCCATTACCGCTACATAGTGACTGACGCGTCCATCGGCGTGCCGAATCGGTGTGATGCTGACGGACCCGGTATATTCTCTGCCGTCCTTGCGCCGGTTAATCAATTCGCCCAGCCATGTTCGGCCTTGATTCAGGGTAGTCCACAGGGCAGTGTGGGTGTCTTTCGACGTCTTGCCGGACCCCAGCAGGCGCACGTTATGGCCGATGACATCGTCCCAGGTATAGCCGGTGATCTGGAGAAAGGAGTCATTGACATATTCGATCCGGCCATTGAGATCGGTGATGATGATGCACTCCGAGCTCTGCTCGACAGCCATTGAAAGATTCAGGATTTTCTCCTCGGCAGCCTTGCGCTCGGAAATGTCACGGATATTGCATTGAATCACCCGAGTGTGATCGACCAGATAAACGTTACTGACAAACTCCACATGGATTTTCTTCCCCTGCGCTGTTTCGAGCGGAAGATCGTCATAGCGCACATAGTCCTGCTGCTGTAATTCCAGGAATTTGTCTTTGTTGGCTGCAATATTCTTGAAAAAGCCCAGATCCCAGATGTACTTTTCACGAACGTCGTCAAGCGAGTAGCCGAGTAACTTAGTGATGAACGGATTGGCGTCAACGACCAGACCGGTTTCCGCATCCAGGATCAGAATTCCGTCTTGCGCCGATTCGAAGAGGCGGCGATAACGCTTTTCCAGTGCTTGCGCCCGCTTGCCTTGGCTATTGTCCGTGCCAATCAACAGGTAGCCGATGATCGCATCGTACGGGTCACGCAGCGCCGTGACCGAGACCATGGCCGTGAAGCGGCTGCCATCCTTGCGGATTTTGGTCAGCTCGTAGTTGTCTTCAACACCGCGTACCGCTTTGAACACCAAAGCCTCGAAGCCGGGCGCGATCGGCGTCGCGAACTCAATGCTCAAGGCCGTGGCTCGTGCGATCAATTCCTGCGGATCGGAAAGAACCGCCGGGGTGATAATGTCCACCACCTCGTCTGCGCTGTAGCCCAGCATGCGCTCGGCACCGACGTTGAAGATCTGGATGACCCCCATCGCATCCGTCGCAATGCACGAGAAATTGGCGCTTTTGAAAATCGCGTTTTGCAAGGATCCCGTCGTCATCAAGGCCTTCTCGCGCATGATCTCGGCCATTTCGCTGGTTCTTCTGGCAGCGTTGGCTGCGGGCGCGGCTAGAGCTTCAGTCATGACTGATTTCCTTAAAAATCCGGGGCCTTCTCGGAATATGAGCGTCACCAGTCAGGACAGTACAAAAAGACGGCGATTGCGCTCCGACGGCGTTAAATACCGCGATTTGTCACCACGACATCAACATTTCTATTCTCACCGTTTACTCAATCCTTGTTTGTGTGCTGGCGCACTCAGAGACTGTGAAAAAATCAAAAATCCACCGCAAAGACGCAAAGACGCAAAGACGCAAAGGTGCAAAGAAAGTGCAAAGTTAACCCATGGCTTGTAAAGCATTTTTGCGTCATCATTGCCACTTTACGTCTCTGCAGTGGGGGTTTAAGCATTAATTCACAGCCTCTCAGAGGCTGTGAATTAATGCTTAAACACCTCCCAAGCCGTCATTCCGGCATAGGCCGGAATCCAGTACCTTCCTCTGATATCTATTAAAACAATCAGATAAACGAGCTGGACCCCGGCTTCCGCCGGGGTGACGAGTTTGAAAATCATGCAGTAATGATTTTTTCACTGACTCTCAGGTCGAGCCATTACGCCTGGATTGACAAAAAATGGTGAGGAAGAAGTCGTGGATACGGATACCGTCCGCACAAGGGGAAAAATTTCATCTGCCGCCCCATGAAATGTCAAAAGGGTATTTGCGGCAGAAAGAATTGAACAAAATATGACAGATCAGAAGTGCCCGATCGGGCAGATTTTTAAAACGGGGTAGTGGTCAGGCACTACGTAGATACCGCAGTTTGTCGCGCAATTCACTTATAAACAACAGGCGGCTGCTTTGAGACTATTATCTTTCATGTGGTGCGAACCTCCCGCAACTCTATCTTGTCAATTAACGCACCCGGGTTTTACGGCGTTTTAACAGGGAAAGGCAATATGAGCACAATCATGCTGGTAGACGATTCGGCGACGATACTGTTGTCCATCTCGAACATCCTTAACAAGGCCGGCTACACCGTCGAAAAGGCCAGCAACGCGGCCGAGGGGCTGGCCAAGTTCAAGAGCGCGATCAAGGTGAATCTGCTGATCACCGACCTTAACATGCCCGGCATGAACGGCATCGAGTTCATCAAGGCAGTGCGCACTTTGCCGAATTACAAGTTCATGCCCATCCTGTTTCTCACCACCGAATCGCAGCAATCCAAGCGGCTTGAGGCGAAGGCCGCCGGCGCCTCCGGCTGGCTGGTCAAGCCGGCCACCGCCGACGAATTGTTGAGCACCATCAAGCTGGTCATTCGCTGATGAAAGTCGACGAATTCCGGAGGCTATGGCAGCGCATCCTGATCGTCGCGCTTACCGTCGGGCTGGCCGCGGCGGCTACGGTGTTCACTTTTCACGGACTGTTTCACGAACAGTTGCTGCCTCTGCTCGGGTTGTCCCATCCCGTGGCCGACGCCTTGGGCACTTTGACGGCGATAATGGTCGCCTTCGTTTGCCAGCGCCTGGTCTCATTTGCCTTCTACAAAGACTGGCACTTCGGTCAGGGCAGGCTGCAGGAAGAAGCCGCCAACCGTTCGCAGGCGGTCGTTGCCGCCGCCGAACAGGTGGCTGGCGAACTGCAGGGCGTGCCGGGCTTCAACGACGTGGTGCGCGGCCAGTTGAACGGCGTGCTGGCCGAAACCGAAAAGGCCGCCTTCGACATCGTCAGCCGATTGCAGGAAATTGACGAAATCATTACCCGGCTGGGCGCCTTCGTTGAATCGACCACCGCCGATTCGAACCAGTTGTTGACCGCCTCCGAAGAACGCATCGAGCGCAACCGGGAATTGATCGGCACGCTGGAAAGCTACATTCATCAGCGCGTAATTACCGCCCAGGAAGACCGGGAGCGTATCACCCATGTGGTCAAGGAAGCGCGTTCGCTCACCACCCTTGTCGATCTGATCAAGAACATTTCCGGGCAGACCAATCTTCTGGCGCTCAACGCCGCGATCGAAGCCGCCCGTGCCGGTGAGGCGGGTCGCGGCTTTACCGTGGTCGCCGACGAAGTGCGCAAGCTCTCGGGCGAGACGGACAAGGCCGTGAGCCAGATCAGCAAGGGCATAAAGACGGTAGCCGATTCCATCGAGACGCAATTCGAAGAGCAGCTATCGCACGACAACGCTGTGGCCGAAAGCCAAGCGCTGCAGAGTTTCGCCGCGCAGCTCGACGATCTGGGCAAGAGTTACAGGGAAGTGACCAAACACGAAGCCCAAGTGATGGGCACCATCACCGACAGTAACCAGCAACTGGCGGGCATGTTCATATCGGCCCTGGCCAGCGTGCAGTTCCAGGACGTAACCCGGCAGCAGATCGAGCAGGTGATCGACGCGCTGAACCGCCTCGACGCCCACTCGACGATGCTTGTCAGCCGACTCGGCCAGCTCGAAGACCCGCATTTCGTGTGGCAGCCGCTAACCGAGCACCTCGACCAGATCTACAGCAGCTACGTCATGGACGCGCAGCGCCAGGTGCATGACAGTACGCGGCACGGCGCCCCAAAAGGCGCCGTCGCGCCCTCGGCGGCGGGCAAAAAAATCGAACTGTTCTAGTCAGGAGAGACGGCATGGAATTCACAACCCAGACCACCATCGAAGGCGCAACGCTGCTCACCGCCATTGGCGACCTGACCATCTACCACGCGGCCGAAATCAAGCAACGACTGATCGACGACGTTACCGCCCATGCCGTGCTCGAACTCGATCTGGTGCATGTCTCTGAGATCGACACCGCCGGCTTCCAGTTGCTGGCCTTGGCCAAGCGCGAAAGTCTGTCACTGGGTCACACCTTGCGCCTCGTCAACCATAGTGCGAGCGTGCGCGAAGTCATCGAATTTTTCAACATGACGTCGTTCTTCGGCGATCCGCTGGTCATTCCAGCGAATGAACATTCTTGAGGCGGAGGCGATAATGGACGAAATACTCAGTGTTTTTTCAGTCGAGGCCAGGGAACAGATCGAGGCCATGGAAGCCGGGCTGATGCAGCTCGAACAGGGCGATCGCGACCCGGAGACCATCAATGCCGTGTTCCGCGCCGCACACACCATCAAGGGCGGCGCGGGCGTGGTCGAAATCCCCTCCATCGAGCACTTCACCCACGTCCTGGAAAACGTCCTCGACCGCCTGCGTAATGGCGAGATCGAGGTCGGCGGCGAGTTGATTTCCGCCCTCCTGCTCGGTTGCGATCACCTCGGCGCATTGCTGACTTTAGTCCAGTCGGGCGAATCCGAACCCGATGACGAACTCAGGCAGGCCGGAGTTGCCATCGCCGAGTCATTGCGCCCCTTCCTCGGCGGCAAGACCGAGGCCGCCACCGCCGGCAACGAAGTCTCCGCCAACGCCGATGGCCCCATCGAACGTAACGCCCGCGACAGTGCCACCAGCGACTGCTGGCACATCTCGGTGCGCTTCGGCCACAACGTGCTGAAGAACGGAATGGACCCGCTCGCCTTCCTGCGCTACTTGCTGAGCCTGGGCAAGATCGTGCACATCACCACGCTGATCGACGCCCTGCCCGAGGTCGATGCAATGGACCCGGAGCTGTGCTATTTGGGCTTCGAGATCAACTTCCGCAGCCACGCCAGCAAGGACGCCATCGAGCGGGTCTTCGATTTTTGCCGTGACGACTGCGATCTGCGCATCCTGCCGCCGCACAGCCAGGTGGCAGATTTCCTGCAACTGATCGACGCTCTGCCCGAGGAAACCATGCGACTGGGCGAGATCCTGGTGAAGAGTGGCGCCCTGACCGCGGAACAGCTCGACGCCGGCCTGCGCCAGCAGTCCGGCGCTACAGGGGGGC
>JAYSZS010000213.1:0-4340 GCA_043737935.1 Propionivibrio sp.
TGGCGGCTGCGCCATTCCGACTCTCGCCGCCGCGCGGCCAAAATGAAGCTCCTCCGCAACGGCGACAAACAATTTGAGCCGGCGAATATCGATCATGACTCTTTCGGTCTCAATCCGTGGACAACTATATATTGGTTCCGAGTAGACCGTTCGCGGTACAGATAGCCATGCTTCATTTCCGGTACCCCCTCATTCTCGCCCTCCTGCTGGTCACCGATATAGCCGTCGCGCAATCCAGCCCGAGCCGCAACGACGTCGCAGTGCACCTTGAGCGGGCTCGGCAGGTCGCATATTGGTCGGATGCTATCCGCGACAGCCTCGTCGCACCGCAGTGGCTCAAGGCTGGCGATCGTTTGGTGTTCTGGGATGCGATCGGGGCGAACGCCGGTACATGGGTACTGGTCGATGCCGCCCATGGCATGCGATCACTGGTGATCGGCCCAGGCGAGTTACGTGCACAACTGGCGACACTGACCGGCAACGACGCAGCGTTACCCCGCCAGATGCCGTTCGTCCTCACACCGGACGATCGGGGCCTAATCTTTGCCTTTGGCGGCATGGAGTTGCGCATCGATTTCGCTGAATCCACTGTCCGGCGGGTCGCCGCTGGCATGCTCGACTCGCTGCTGCTTAATGGCGCAACTCTGTCGCCGACGGCCGATCGGGCTGCGGTTCAACAGAACGAGGGCTTCGCAGTAGTTGATGCGGCTGGGCGTACTTTGATCGAGCGCACCGGAACCTCTAACCGTGTCTGGCAACTTCCCGAAAAGCCTTGGTCGCCCGACGGTCGTCTCGCCGTTTGGGAAATCGATCAGAGTGCCGTTCACCGCATTCCGGTAGTGGATTACACCGAAGCGGTGGAGCGCGTAACGATGGCGCCTTATGCCAAAGTCGGGACGCCGATCGCAACGGCAAGGCTGCATTTATTCAACCCCGCCACGGGCGGTCTCACGCCGGTAAAATTGCCAAAGGACGAGGGTTACAGCTGGCTGGTGGGTTGGCGCAGCGACAAGGCGGCGCTAATCCTTCATCTGGCACGAGATGGCAAACGGCTCGACCTGCTGGCGGTAGGAAGCGATGGCAGCATCCAGCGCCTGGTGCGCGAGGAACGCCGCGATACCAAGGTAGCCAACCTCAATTTCGCGGTCGATGGCTGGCGCTCACAGGTAACGCCGCTCGCGAACGGGCGCGGGTTTATGTGGATGTCGGAGCGCGATGGATGGCGACACGTGTATCAGTATGACGAGGGCGGTCGACTGGTCCGCCAAGTGACGCGCGGTGCGTTCCCGGTTGCGCGTATTGATCGCGTAGTGGAGGACGGCACGCTGCTGGTGACCGCCGCTGGCGACCCTGCCGCCCCCTATGACGAGCTCCTGTATCGGGTTGCAAGGAACGGTATGCTGCGCCCGGTCGCAACCGAACCTGGGATTCACCTGGCCCTGCCATCGCCGTCGGGTCGATACCTGGTTGACAGCCGATCGTCATGGACCTCTCCACGCGTCCGCGACCTGCGCCATATTAACGGGACTGTCGCGACACGTCTGACAACGGCTGATGCGCGGGCAGTCCCGGCGACCGGTCGGATCCGTCCCGAACCGATCAAAATGCTCGCCGCCGATGGAACGACCTCGCTGTACGGCGCGCTCTACC
The DNA here is from genome assembly GCA_043737935.1 of Propionivibrio sp. Taxonomy (GTDB): domain Bacteria; phylum Pseudomonadota; class Gammaproteobacteria; order Burkholderiales; family Rhodocyclaceae; genus Propionivibrio. The sequence continues at coordinate 1,651 of JAYSZS010000213.1, forward strand.
GTCCGTTTGGTTTCGATTCCGCACGACGCTATCCGGTCGTGGCCTATATCTATGGTGGCCCGTTTGGCACGGTCGTGTCGCGTACGTTTACTGGCAGCACGATGACGCGAAGCGCAGAAACGCTGGCAGCCGCGGGCTTTGTCGTGGTGGCAATCGACGTGCGCGGCAGCGCAGGGCGCAGCAAAGAGTTTAGCGACACGACGTATGGGCGGATCGGGGAAACCGAGATCGCGGATTATGTCGCCGGTCTGCACCAGCTCAGCGTCGAGCGGTCGTGGATGGACCTGTCGCGGGTCGGAATCCACGGCCATAGCTGGGGTGGCTATTTCGCGATCCGCGCAATGTTAACCGCGCCCGACGTGTTCAAGGCGGGTTATGCCGGCGCACCTGGTTCGATCGACGAAGATGCGTTGGTCAACGAACCGGACATGGGTTTGCTGGCTGCGAACCCAACCGGCTATGCGGCGTCGTCAAACATCGGGCTTGCAGGCCGGCTCGCATCGCCACTGCGGATCATGCACGGCACGGCGGACACCAGCGCCCCACTGTCCAGCAGCATGCGTTTCGTCGACGCGCTTATCCGGGCCAACAAGCCTGTTGAGCTACTCGCTATGCCAGGGGTCGGACACAATCCGGAAGGAGCCGCCAACGATTACTACCGCGATGATGTAATCCGATTTTTTCTGCGAACCCTAGGCCAAGCTTCTAAATGAATAAATTGAGAATGTGATCGTCGCTAGCGGCTTGCTTGGATGCACGCCAGGTGTGAGCCGGGTGCATTGTCTGATGGCTCTTCTCAGGCGTCATCCGCAGTCCCCATCAGTGTCCCAACCGAAGAATATCATACGGGAGCTCGTTCCCTACTTTACCAGTTTTAGGAGCAGAGAAGTAACATGATAAGCGCTCTCGTCGAATTTGCGGAGACGCACTGACCATGGCCGACGGCCGCCCCTGGTTCCTGACGGTGAAGTCACCTTCGGAGTCTGCGGACGGGGGGCGTTTGGAAGCGCTTTCCAAAGTCTGCGAACAAGCCCGGGGGACGGTGCTCGTAAGCGCGCCAGTCGTCGCGGTCGATGCACCGGCACCTGAAGCGGAAGCCTTCCCTTATCCATGCAGGAAGGCAGCGTCATCACGCTAAGTCCTTTGGACGGCAAGGGAGTGCACAGGTTCGAGTGAAAAACTGAAGTTGTCTTCTCTTTCGTTTTGCGTATTAGTGATATATAACACCACGACAGCAACCGAATGATGATTGGAGCCGATTATGATTCAGTGGATAGGGCCTCGGATCATTGCGTGGACGCTCCCCGTGCTCGCGCTAATGCCGGGGACGGCAATCGCTCGATCGCAGCCGACCGCGACCGAGATACCGGTCAGGCAGGCTGACGCAGCTTTCTGGACAGCATTTAATCGCTGCGATCAGCGGGCAATGGCTGCGCTCTTCACAAGCGACGCCGAGTTCTATCACGACAAGACCGGTCTGAAAGTTGGGCGCTCGGCAGTCGCCTCTTCCATGATGCGAGGCCCTTGCGCTAACCCTCAGAAGCAACGCATTCGCCGCGAGGCGATTGAGGAAGGCATACGCTTTGACCCTCTTGCCGGAGGATTCGCTCTGCTAGCTGGTGAGCATCGGTTTGTTGAAACCAAGGCAGGTGAGCCTGAGCGCCCCAGCGGCATGGCTCGCTTCACTACAGTCTGGCAGCGAGTCGGCGCAAAGTGGCAGATGCGTCGTATCGTGAGCTATGCTCATGGCCCCGAACGCGTTAAGCTCGCTCCCATCGAAGTCTCCAGCCAGGCATTGGCGGCATGGGTCGGAGACTATGCAATGGAAAGCGGCCCCAGCGCGAAGGTTCGCCTTGTTGACGGAGCTCTCACGCTGTCATCAAATCAAACTGTGTTTAACCTGGTGCCCATCGGACCGGGCCGGTTTGGAGTTAGCGATCGGCTTGTTCAGTTTTCTTTCTCTGCCAACGCTCTTGAGGTGCAGGAAGGCGGTAAAATAGTTGCACAAATGCGGCGGGTTTCTGCGGCGAAATAGGATTTGAATGTCTAAGCACTATTTGGGTTGATAAGACGTCAGGCGTGCCGTTCGCACTTAGGAGCAGCGAAGTAAGATGAGATATTCTGCATACCGTATCGCGCTGTTCGGCACCTTACTTTGCGTGTCAGCGCCTCTCTTTGCAGGCGGAACGACAGCCACGCCCGGCTTGGACAACATGAAAACACTCGTTGGCATTTGGCGCCAAGCCGACAAGCCCGACTCTCCTCTGCGCATTCACTTTTCACTGACCGCTGGTGGGACCGTTGTTGTTGAGGAGTGGATGCGGGGAAGCCAGCCGCATTCGCTAACTCTTTATCATCGCGACGGGAAAAACTTGGTGGCTACACACTACTGCCCGCAAGGCAATCAGCCCCGTTTGACGTTGTTAAAGACGTTGGCTGCAAAGGTTCTGCGATTTCGCTTTCGCGATGCAACCGACCTCGACGCAAAAGAGTCTCATGTAACGGCCTTAGGCTTTGATATGTCGCAAAGGGACACGGTCCTCAGAAGTGAGACGTACCGGCAAGCGGGCAAGGACGAAGCGTCGCAATTGCGGCTGGTTCGCGTTCAATAACAATCCTGTCACTCGGACGGCTCGGGTGGCTGATTTCGAGCCGACCATGCGCATTTCTTTTTTGAGAGCTGGGTCGGG
>JAYSZS010000214.1:0-9776 GCA_043737935.1 Propionivibrio sp.
ACGACAAAGGACAAAGGAGTCATCTCGCCTGACAGACGATCGATACGATCGCCGGATTTTTTGTGCGGCATCCCGGTCTGCGCCTGGCGCAAGCGCTCACCCTGCATGCGGAGGCTGTCCCCGGCTTGATGTGTCGATTTTTCCATGCGCAAAGTTTTCACAAAGTTTACGAAGACCGTCAAGGGTTGATGCAGTCAATTTTAGCGCCGCTGTAGCCGACGATGAGGCGCATGGCCGTAGCCTTGGAAACGGCCTGAGCCCGGTTGCGCACATTAAGTTTGCGCAGGATCCTCTGAACATGGTTTTTGACGGTGAGCGGGCTGATTTCGAGGGCCGCACCGATCTCCTGATTACTCTTTCCTTCCTTCACCCAGCCGAGGATTTCAATCTCCCGATCGGACATCAACTTGCTCAGGTCAACATGGCGCACACTACCGTCAGCAGCGATTGCTACGCGATCGGCCTGCCCCAGCGTGCGCAGAAAGGCCATGTGGATGTGCGGCAAAAGAAGTTCAATGAAATAGCCGTGACGCAGCGTAATGGTATCCGGCATGTGCGCGAAAAAGAAAAAACTGCTGGAGATGCCACACCCATCGACAGGTGCGCTGCCATGGGCTGCGGCGCAGCCAAATTCAACCTTCTCCAGCAGGTCACGAAACTGGTCATAGAGAACCAGCGGCATCTGGACGCCTGGCGCAATCAGGAAAGGCGAATCCCCCGCCTCACGCCACAAACGCATCGCTCGCATGACCACGCCATCGACCGGATGACAAACATTCTGGAATGTTTCTTCGCTGACCACACAACTGTTGAAGCGATCCATCACCAGCATCTCCTCGCCGTCCCGGGTTAGCAGGCTGATCAGGGTTTTATGCGGGATGAAGGCCTGCAAGGGACCTTGCGTCCAAAGAAAAAATTGATGCCGCTTCTTGACATGAAGCGAGGTCTCGATAGCGCGCAGCAGGTTTTCCTGCTCCTCGTCCGAAAGTATGAAGAATGCTCCGTCCATAGATCCCTGATTTACAAAGCTGGATTGATCTGCTGCTGAATTTTACGTTTTGCAAAACTCCTATCATGGCAGCCCATTATTTCAATCAGATTTAGCTTTTGTTGCGAGGGAGACATTGGTGCAAGGGTTTCGCACGGTGTAGTTCGGCGGGTTAGCCGGTTTGTCCGCCATTTTTCCCTTGGTACAGGCCGGCGGTTTTATAATGTGAAGTAGCGCCAAATCCATTTCGACAAACCGGCTGGCGCGCGGCACGTCACCCGACCTGGACAACCGATCGCCTGTCATTATCTGGCTTTCACATATCTGTAACGCTTTATTCATAACATGGAGAGCTTTTGACATGGATGCCTACAATGCTGCCTGGAATTGAAACCTGCTTCAGACGATGCCGGATTCTCCTGCTGCTGGCCATCGTCCTGACGGGCTGCGCCAACCCCTTTTACAAGGAAGGGCTTGAATCCATGGCCGCCGGCAACAAGGAACAGGGAATCGCTTCACTGGAAAAAGCGGTTCAGGAGCAGCCGCGCAATGCTGAATTCAAGGCCGCGCTGATCCGCAACAAGGGGCAGACCATCGATAGCTACCTGAGCGAAGCCGAACGCCTGCGCGCCGCCGGCCAGCCGGAGGCCGCCGTGGAGGCCTACCGGCGGGTGCTGGCGATCGAAGCGAACAATCTCCGGGCTTTGCAGGCCATGCAACAGATCGCAGTCGACCGGCGCCACCTCGCACAATTGCGGCAGGCCGAACAGATGCTCAATAAGGGCGACGTAATGGGGGCCGAGCGCATCGTGCGTACCGTGCGCGGGCAGGATCCACTCAACCCCCTAGCGCGTCGCCTGCAAGAGCAGATCGACGAGCAGCGCGAAAAGGAAAACAGCCCGGCATCCAACCCGGCGGTCAAGGCCGCGCTGGCCAAACCGGTCGCGCTGGAGTTTCGCGATGCCACCCTTAAATCGGTGTTTGAGGTTTTGTCCCGCTCGTCCGGGCTGAACTTTGTCTTCGACAAGGACGTCAAGGGCGACAGCAAAGTCACCTTCTTTGTCCGCAACAGCCCGCTCGAAGACATTATCCAGTTGATACTGACCACCAACCAGTTGGGAAGAAAGCTGCTCAACGAAAACAGCTTCCTGATCTATCCGAATACGCCGGCCAAGGCCAAGGAATACCAGGAGCTGGTGGTCCGCAGCTTCTACCTGGCCAATACCGACGTCAAGCAGGCGCAGAATCTGATCAAGACGGTGGCCAAGAGCAAGGACGTTTTTGCCGATGAAAAGCTCAACCTGATCATCGTCAAGGATACGCCTGATGCCATTCGCCTGATCGAGCGCCTGATTGATTCGCTCGATCTGGCCGAACCGGAAGTGATGCTCGAAGTCGAGGTCCTCGAAGTCTCGCGCAGCCGCCTTAACGAGCTGGGCGTGAAATGGCCGGATGCGGTCAGCTATGGCTTGCTGCAGGCCCCGCAATCGACGACGGTGCTGGTCAATGGCGTGCCGCAAAGCATCAGCACGACAGCCGGTGGCACGCTGGCCCCAGGCTTTATCGACCTGAACAATGCCTTTCCGCTGACCACCTTTGTCGCCAACCCCGCCCTTACGCTCAACCTTAAGGGCAGTAACGCCGACACTAACCTGCTCGCCAACCCGCGCATCCGTGTCAAGAACCGCGAAAAAGCCAAGATCCACATCGGCGAAAAGCTGCCGGTGTTCACCACCACCTCGACCGCCAACGTCGGTGTTTCCGCCTCGGTCAGCTATCTCGACGTCGGCCTCAAGCTCGACGTCGAAACCAATGTCACGCTCGACGACGAGGTGTCGATCAAGGTCGGGCTGGACGTCAGCAACATCGTCAGAGAAGTGCCCGGTCCCGCCGGATCGCTGGCCTATCAGTTGGGAACGCGCAGCGCGACGACCGTGTTGAGACTCAGGAATGGCGAAACCCAGGTGCTTGCCGGCCTGATCAGCGACCAGGAGAGACGAAGTTCCGCGCACCTGCCCGGTCTGGGCGAGATGCCGATCCTCGGCCGTTTGTTCGGCACCCAGCGCGACGAAAACATCAAGAGCGAAATCATCCTGCTGATTACCCCGCGCGTCCTGCGCAACATTCACCGCCCTGACTTCGGGCAACCGGCGCTGCCCTCGGGCACCGAATCAGCCATTGGCTCGACACCGATGAAAATCAAGACGCCGGGAACGAAGTCTTTGGGAATGAGTTCGGAGGCAACGGGCGGCAGAGGTGCTGCCGCCGCCGCAACCCGCGCCCGCATCAACCAGGAAGTGGATGCCGCTGCCGAAGCGCCAGTCGAGGAAGCGGCGCCCGCCGCAACGCCAGCCAATCTCCAGCCGGCGCCGACCGCAGCGCCTGCAGTGGGCGTGCAAGCGCCCGCGGAACCAGGCGCGGCGACCGATACCGCGGCCGGCAGCGCGACCAGCCGGCCCGATGGCATCGGCACGGTGCCGCAAAGCATTCAGCCAGGTTCTGCTGTACCGCATGAGCTGAAACCCAATTAGCCATGATCGGAGAGACTGGCCAGGGTTTTACCCAGGGTAAATTTGTTCTAATAGTCCACTGTCATTACGGCGCCAGCCGGAATCCAGATTCGTCCATCTGATCAAGATGTTAAAAGAACGGTTTGTTAAGCGAACTGGATTCCGGGTCAAGCCCGGAATGACGGTATTTCATAAAGTTAGCGCCAGAAATTTTTTACCGTGGGGTTTTACCCTGATTGAACTGGTTGTCACCGTGGCCATTGTCGGCATCCTGGCACTGGTGGCGATGCCGATGCTGGAGATGAACGTCAAGCGGCAGAAGGAAATCGAGTTGCGCGCCGCGCTGCGCGAGATACGCGGCGGCATCGACGCCTATCGGCGTGCGCTCGACGAAGGAAAACTGGAAAAGAAAGTCGCTGAAAGCGGCTACCCGCACCGGCTCGAAGAACTGTATCAGGGGGTCGAGAACATCCAGGATCCGAACAAGGCGAAAATCTTCTTCCTGCGCCGCCTGCCGCGCGACCCGTTCAGCACCGATCCCACGCAGTCGGCGGTGCAGACCTGGGGCAAGCGCAGTTACGCCAGCCCGCCCGATGCGCCGACGGAAGGTGCCGATGTCTTCGACGTCTATTCGCTGTCCAGCGGGATCGGCCTCAACGGTATCCCCTACCGGGAGTGGTGAAAAATGACGGTCGCAAAAAAAGGCTTCACGCTGATCGAACTGCTGGTCGTCATGTCGGTGATCGCCACGCTGCTGACGATTGCCGTTCCGCGCTACTTCCAGCATCTCGACCGGGCGCGCGAAGCGGCGCTGCGCGAATCGCTGGCGGTGATGCGTGACGCCGTTGACAAGTATCGCGGCGACACCGGCAACTACCCGGAAACACTGGAGGATCTGGTCACCAAACGCTACCTGCGCAAGGTGCCGCCGGACCCGATCACCGAAAGTACGGAAACCTGGGTTATCGTGCCGCCGCCGGACGAGCCGGGCCAGAAAAAGGTCTGGGATATACGTAGCGGCGCCGAAGGGCAGGGTCTGAACGGCAGCGACTACAGCTCATGGTGATTGCCGCCCGTCGACAACCCGGCTTTTTCGACCTGAATCCGCGCTACCGGCAGGCCGGCATCACCTTCCTCGTCGTACTGTTTGCAATGGCCATCGCCGGTATCGCGCTGGCCGGCACCGGCGTGCTCTGGCAACTGGAAAGCCGGCGCGAAAAGGAGAAGGAACTACTCTTCATCGGCGAGGAATACCGCCGCGCCATCGACCGCTACTACGACAAAACACCGGGTGAGGCCAAACAATATCCGGAGAAACTCGAAGACCTGCTCCTGGACAAACGCTTTCTGGTGCCTGTCCACCACCTGCGCCGCCTCTACCGCGACCCGATGACACAGAAAGTTGACTGGGAACTCATCAGGCAGCAGGGACGCATCACCGGCGTTGCCAGCCAGTCGCGTGACGAACCGATCAAAATCGCCGGCTTTGCCGCCGGGCAGGAGGAGTTCGAGGGCGCCGAAAGTTATGCCAGTTGGCGCTTCATCAGCAACGGCAACAGCCTTCCTCCAGCACCTGTAGCGGCACCGGCGGAGCTTTAGCGTGCGGCCCGGCCTGTGCAAGCCGCATCGGATATCGCTTATTGCCCGGCCGGCATGACTTTCAGATGGCCCTCGGCGCTGTAGTCGAGCAGCAAGCTATCCGCCGTGACCAGCACCGCGCCGAGATGGCGTGCCGTAGCGGCAATGATTCGATCTGCCAGGTCCGGATGAATATTCCCAGGAAGGCGAGTGCTGGCGACAGCAATCTCGGGCGACAGCGCTGCGAGGCGCAGGCCAGGGAGGGCCAGTGCGGCCTGTATCCATTCGCCCACATCCTGCTCCAGCACCAGCCGACCCTTGCTGACCAGGACGGCAATTTCCCATGCAGAAATTGCCGACAGGTAGAGCGTGTCGGCGTTGGCCGCATCCTGTATCGCTGTACGGGCTTTGACACCCAGACGCTCGTTGCCGCTCAATAACCAGACCACGACGTGGGTATCGAGAAGCAAGGGCCTCAATGAGCGGCCTCCCACTCGTTGTCGAGCGGGGAAACAATATCGGCTTCTTGCCGCACACTACCGGCAAGCGCACCGAACAGTTCGGCGGGCGGGGGCATGGGCATGAGTTTCGCCACGGCTTTTCCGTGCTTGGTGATAATCAGCGGTTCCCGCGTCCTGGCTACCTCATCAAGGAGCTTCAGACACTTTGCCTTGAAGTCTCCAGCGCCAATAGAGGTCTGCATGCTCTTCTCCAATAGTCATCATGTATGGTCACAATATAGCCTACGCGCACGCATTCCGGGCTTAGCCATGGCTTTCACCGTGGCTGAATACTCCGGGTATTTCCCCCTGACACATTTCCGCAATAGTCCTGTAACCAGAAACGGTTAACTTCCCACTTTTAGTCGGCTTGATCCCAAACCCATCGTTCCGATGAAGTCCAATATCCTTTGCGCCCTGCTGCTGCATCACTCCGGAGTCGTCGGCGCCCTGCTCGATTCCAGCGTTGCCGCCGGGCAGGAGGAGTTCGAGGGCGCCGAAACTTATGCCAAATGGCGTTTCATAGCATCCGCTGGCAGCCTCATTGGTAAATCATCGCCGCTGCCAGATAAGGCAAATGGAGGCTAGATCGTGGGCAAAGGAAAATCCCGTCAACGCACTCAACCCACCCACGCCAATCGACTCCCGCAGAAAGCCGACAAGCTGGAATTCATCCTGCAGCAAGCCATCGCACTGCTGAAAAGGGGCGAGCTGGCCGCGGCCGAAGTCCATTTCCGGCAGCTTCTGGCGGCTGATCCCCGGCATCTCGACGCCTTGCAGTTGCTCGGCGTCATCGAGTACCAGAAGGGCCGCTTTGCTGCTGCCGCCGAGTTGCTGCAGAGAGCGCTGGGCATGGCCCCGGAGGCTGCCGGGCTGCACTGCAACCTGGGCTTGGCGCTGCAACAACTTGGTCGACTGGAGCAGGCGCTGGCTTGTCAGGAGCGCGCCCTGATGCTGAAACCGGATTTCGCCGAAGCGTTCAACAATCGGGGCAACGTCCTGCGCGACCTGATGCGCCTTGAAGATGCCGGGGCAAGCTACCAGAAGGCCATCAGCCTCAAGCCCGACTTCGTCGAGGCGCTGCACAACCTTGGCATGACGTACAACGCATTGCAGCAACCCGAGGACGCCCTGACATGCCTCTCCACCTGCCTGCAATTGGCGCCGCAGAACAGCGGCGCCCTGGCTCAGTACGGCATGGCCCTGATGGCGCTTAAGCGTCCCCGGATCGCCCTCGCCTGTTTCGAAGGCGTGCTCGGGCTTACCGCCAACGATGCCGAAGCGCACTACTGGCGCGGCAATGCGCTGCTGGCAATGGGGCGATCCGTAGACGCACTGGCCAGCTTTCGTCAGTCCGTCCGCCTCCGGGCGGACATTCCCGAAGCGCACTACAACCTGGCCAATGTGCTGGTTGATCTGGGCCACCCCGAGGAGTCGATCGCGGCCTTCGATAGCGCCCTTGAACTGCGCCCGGACTATCTGCAGGCCCACTACAACCGTGGCGGAGCCCTGCAGGATTTGCGTCGCCATGAAGCGGCGGCAGCCGCCTACGAAGGCCTGATGGCGCGGGCACCGGGGCATCGCTACACGCTGGGGAAACTCTTTCATTGCCGGCAATTATGCTGCGACTGGACGCGCTACCCGGAACAGCTCGCGTCACTGATAAAGACTACCGAAGAAGGCCAAATCCGCGACATGCCGTTTCCCTTCCTGTCCGTTTCGGGCGACCCGGCTCTGCAATTGCGCTGCGCCCAGGACTACACTGCACGCAACTTCCCGCCCATCATCCCGCCGCTGGTGTTCGGCCAGCGTTACCCGCACCCGCGTCTGCGCATCGCCTATGTGTCTGCCGATTTCCGCGAACACCCATTGTGCTACCTGCTCGCCGGCGTCTTTGAATCCCATGATCGGGAACAATTTGAGACTCTTGCTATTGCCTTGAAGGCACCGGACGGAAGCCCGATGGGACGGCGCGTCGAGGCGGCATTCGAGCGTTTCATCGACGCCTCGACAATGAGCGATGCGCAAGTCGCCAAACTGCTGCACGAACTCGAGGTGGACATTGCAGTGGACCTGATGGGCTACACCGAGAACAACCGGACGGCCATTTTCGCTCACCGTCCGGCGCCGATCCAGGTCAACTACCTCGGCTTCCCCGGCACCATGGGAGCGGATTACATCGACTACCTCATTGCCGACGAATTCGTGATTCCCGAGAGTGCCAGACCGCACTACGCAGAGCAGGTCGCGTATCTGCCGGAGTGTTTTCAAGGCAACGACTTGCGGCGCGTCGTTTCGGCGTTTACCCCAAGTCGCACGGAAGTCGGCCTCCCGGAGTCCGGATTTGTCTTCTGTGCCTTCAATAACACCTGCAAACTGACACCCTCATTTTTCGCTATCGGGATGCGCCTGCTGACCAAGGTTCCGGATAGCGTCCTGTGGCTGGCCAACGATGACATCGTGGTACAACGTAACCTGCGCGCCGAAGCCGAACGACAGGGCGTGGCGCCTCGGCGTCTGGTGTTTTCGCCCAGAATCGCCTATGCCGAGCATCTGGCCCGGCTTGGCCTCGCCGACCTGTTTCTCGACACCTTGCCGTTCAACGCCGGAACCACCGCCAGCGACGCCCTGTGGGCCGGCGTACCGGTGCTGACCTGTTCCGGCGAGGCCTTTGCCGCACGCATGGCCGGCAGTCTGTTGCAGGCGCTCGGTCTGCCCGAATTGATCACCCATAGCCTGGAAGACTATGAGACGCTGGCGATGAAACTGGCCACCACGCCAATCCGGAGGGCGGCTATCCGGGCAAAGCTCGCCGAGCGGCGCCTGACCAGTCCGCTTTTCGACACCGCCCGCTTCTGCCGACACCTGGAGGCGGCCTACCTTGGCATGTGGGAGCGCCACCAGAGCGGAAGGCCAGCGAAGACTTTTAAAGTTGTACCGCTCGACTAAGCAATTGCCCCGCTCCTACCTGCTTCACCAAAAGGCAGATGATTTTCGTTTGCCTGCTTCAGGATGTTAGCCCAACATTGCCTTGCGTCGCTGACATCTCCCTGCAACAACAGCGTAACGATAAGCGGTTAAATTACCGTTGACCATCGACTCAATCTTAAAGCCAGCACCCTCATGAAGCTAAAAACCCTTTGCGCCCTGCTGCTGCTCGGCAGCGTCATCGCTCCGACGGCTTATGCCTTTGAAGAATCCCCTGCAGTGCCGGAGCGCTTGATCCCCGGCGGCCCGGCTCGCCAGCGTGCCTTGCCCGAGCAGTTCAAGGCCGTTGCCACACCGGTGTGGGCCTTTGACGTGGCCGTCGCGCCGGACTACACCAGCGAACTGATTGCCGCCAGCCAGGCCGGCAAGATCGAAACGGTCAAGACCCTGCTGGCCGGCGGCGCGCTGCCCAACGCGGCCGATGAACTCGGGCAGCGTCCCTTGCTCGTCGCCGTTGCCGAAGGCCATGCCGAAATCGCCCGCCTGCTGCTGCAGGCGGGCGCCAGCCCCAACGTCAAAGGCCCGCAGGGGCGCACGCCGCTCGGGCTGGCCGCCGCCGCAGGAAATCCCGGCATGGTCCGCCTGCTGTTGCGCGCCGACGCCGATATCGACGCGCTCAGCGATAACCGCGCCACGGCGCTGCACGAAGCGGTGCGCTTCGATCACCCCGACATCGTGCGCGCCCTGCTCGCCGCCGCACCCGACCCCGAACGCTACGACCGCGAAGGCCTGCATCCGCTGGCCCTGGCGGCGGCCCAGGGCCGTCTGGCCTGCCTGCAGGCTCTGCTCGAATCCGGCATTGCCGCCGATCTGCCCGACCGTACCGGCCTCACCGCGCTCTACTGGGCGCGCCGCCATAACCAGAATCTGGCCGAGAGTCTGCTCATCGCGCAAGGCGCCAGCCGCGAAGCCTGGCCGATCCCGGAGAGGTAATCGGCGCCCCCATCCATGGCGACCCCGTATACGCGGCTCACCCCGAGCACCCTGGCCATGGAAGGGCTGCCGATCACCCTCGAATCAGCGCAGCAGGTGCAGCGGCGCCAACATTTTTTCTGCTCGCCAGGCGGCCAATATCCGCCTGATCGGCTACGCGGCGAGAATTTTATGCGTTTCCGGCGGGTCGCCGGTTCCGGATGGGCAGATCGCCAGTCAAAACGGGCATTGCGGGGCAGCGTCGCGGTGCCGGAGTATTGCCCGATTAGCCGCTCGGCG
>JAYSZS010000215.1:0-9762 GCA_043737935.1 Propionivibrio sp.
TCCTTCGACACCATAGTCCTCGCATTTCTTGGCCAGATCGATGACATCGTGACCAGTCAGCTTCGACCAGCCCTCGACCGCCACCTTGCCCTCCCTGGCGTCCAGGCCAACGATGATCTGCCCCGGAAAGGCGCTGCAGGCGTCATGCAGGAAACCAGGGTTTTTTACGGCGGCGGTGCCGATGATGACGTAGCTGACGCCATCGTCCAGGCAACGTTCGATGGTGTCGAGGTCACGAATACCGCCACCGAGCTGAATCGGAATTTCATCGCCAAGCGCGTCGACGATCTCCTTGATTGCACTTTCGTTCTTTGGCTTGCCGGCGAAGGCGCCGTTAAGATCGACGACATGCAGTCGGCGGGCACCTTGCTCCAGCCAATGAGCCGCCTGCTCGCCAGGAGAGGTTGAAAAAACAGTGGCATCGTTCATGAGCCCCTGTTTAAGACGAACACAATGTCCGTCCTTCAGGTCAATTGCGGGAATGATCAGCATTTTGGAAAGCGAAAAGTAGTGGAAGGAAAATGGTTCGAAAAGAACAATGTCGTCTGTTCAGGGTTTCCAGCGGGTGAAACTGGACAACAAGGCGAGCCCGGACTGGGCACTCTTCTCCGGATGGCACTGGATAGCGAAGATATTATCCCGCGCCACGGCACTGGTAAAGGGGATACCGTAGTCTGTCATGCCGACGATGCACTCACGATCGAGCGGTTCAACGCAATAGCTATGCACGAAATAAAAACGCGCGCCGTCGGCAATGCCGTTCCACAACGGGTGGGGCTGGGTGTGCACCAACTCGTTCCACCCCATATGCGGCACCTTCAGCTTGTCGCCCTGCGGCGCAATCATCTTCTCAGCCGGAAAACGGCGAACACCTCCGGCGAAGATACCCAGACCCGGAACATCGCCTTCTTCGCTATGCTCAAAGAGCATTTGCAGGCCGATGCAGATCCCGAGAAAGGGTTTGCTTTTCGCCGCTTCGAGAACGACCGCCCGCAAGCCGCGTGCATCGAGTTCACGCATGCAATCGGGCATCGCACCCTGACCGGGGAACACCACACGTTCGGCCGTAGCCACCAGCGCCGGATCGGCGGTGACAAGGACTTCGCGGCCCTCGGCAACATGCACCAGGGCCTGCCAGACGGAGCGCAGATTGCCCATGCCATAATCAACCACGGCAATCCGTCCTGACGCTGAAGTCATCAGAGCGATCCCTTGGTTGAGGGGATGCGTCCCGCCGCACGCGAATCGGCTTCAGCCGCCATGCGCAGGGCGCGACCGAAGGCCTTGAACACCGTCTCGGCCTGATGGTGCGCATTTTCGCCGCGCAGGTTGTCAACCTGCACGGTGATCAGGGCGTGATTGACCAGACCCTGGAAAAATTCATGGGTCAGGTCAACGTCAAAAGCGCCGATCATGGCGCGCTTGAATTCGACGTTGAACACCAGGCCGGGGCGACCGGAGAGATCGACCACCACGCGCGACAGCGCCTCGTCGAGCGGCACATAGGCGTGCCCATAGCGACGCAATCCCTGCTTGTCGCCCAGCGCCCTGACCAGCGCCTGCCCGATGCTGATGCCGATGTCCTCGACCGTGTGGTGCGCGTCAATGTGCAGATCCCCCTGCGCCTCGACCTCAAGATCGATCATCCCGTGACGAGCTATCTGATCGAGCATGTGATCAAGAAAAGGAACGCCGCTGGCAAATTTGCCCTGACCGCTACCGTCAAGATCAAGACGAACCTTGATCCGGGTTTCGAGGGTGTTTCTGGTAATTTCGGCTTGCCGCATGTAGACCCCGTCGCGAAGAGGCAAAAATCGAATTAAAAAAACTCTGGAGCGAACCTTCGGATCACTCTCGGGCGGCTCAAACCCGTCGTTGTGCATGATACCATTTAAGGCTTCTGCTGCATCTGACCTTGCGAGCCGTTCATGAGCCAATTCTGGAGTGCCCTCGTCCATAAGCTGATCCCGTACGTTCCGGGCGAGCAACCCAGGTTGCCCGATCTCGTCAAGCTGAACACCAACGAAAACCCCTACCCGCCGTCGCCGCATGCCGTCGCGGCAATACGCGAGGAACTGGGCGCCGACGGCGCGAGCCTGCGCCTCTATCCCGACCCCAATGCCGAGTGCTTGAAGGAAGCGGTCGCCGCCCACTTTTCCGGGTTGAACATCAAGCCAGCTCAGGTCTTCGTCGGCAACGGTTCCGACGAAGTGCTGGCGCACACCTTCATGGCCTTGCTCAAGCACGAAAAGCCCATTCTGCTGCCGGACATCACTTACAGCTTCTATCCGGTTTACTGCGTGCTCCATGGCGTTGAGCACATCAGCATCCCGCTCGGCGAGCACTTCGAGGTCCGCGTCGACGACTACAACAGAGAGAACGGCGGCATCATCATCGCCAACCCCAATGCGCCGACCGGCCACCTGCTGCCGCTGTTTGAAATCGAGCGCCTGGTCGCCGCCCACCCGCAATCCCCTGTCGTCATCGACGAGGCCTACATCGATTTTGCCGGACAGGTCATTCCCTCGGCTATCGCTCTGGTCAATCGTTACCTCAACCTGTTGGTGATCCGCACGCTCTCCAAATCGCACTCGCTGGCCGGGCTGCGCGCCGGTTATGCCGTCGGCAACCCCCTGCTGATCGAAGCGCTGGAGCGGGTGAAGAACAGCTTCAACTCCTATCCGCTCGACCGCCTGGCGATTGCCGGCGCCAGCGCCGCAATGAACGACAGAGAACATCTGGAGAAGACCCGACTGGCCGTCATCAACAGCCGCAGGACACTGACCGCCGAGCTTGAGCGCCTCGGCTTCGCTGTTCTGCCTTCGGCCGCCAACTTCATATTTACGCGGCATGCGCACCACGATGCGGCGCAACTGGCGGCGCAACTGCGCCAGCGCCAGGTCATCGTTCGCCACTTTACGTTGCCGCGCATCGACCAGCACCTGCGCATCACCATCGGTACCGATGCACAATGTCGGGCGCTGGTTGACGCACTGGGCCAAATCCTGCAATGAGTCCATTTATTAAAATGACATTTTCTTTACCGAACCTGCCGAATTGGGCAGATCACTTGGCAGAAAACCGGGACTTACTTCTAAAGTGTCGAAAAATTTTACACTTCGTTGCAGATCACATCCGACCAAAACGCATAACTTCATGTAAACAAACAAAATGAATTATCTGGCTCGATTTGTGCATGTATATTAACGGCAGCACAAATTCGTCGATATTACATAGCCAAGGCTGTTTTTCATCTGCCGTAATATTAAGAATCAGTTTTCAAAAAAGGAGTTTTATGATGACCAAAAGCAAATTACACCACACCTTGCTGGCTGCCACCCTGATAGCAGGCGGGTTGATGATGGGGCCAGCCTACGCAACGCCGGGAATAGTATTCAACGTGATAGACAATGCCGCGTTTGTCGTCGGTACAGAAAGCCCCGGAGTCGGATCCGGCAGCTTTCAGAGTGTAACGACTTCCGAGTTGGCATGGGTCGACACGACTGCTGGCCCTGAACGCAGCTACTTACGCATTATTGCCCCCCCGAGCAACACTGGTATTAATATCACGTCCGATAGCGGCTTATGGATTAACGTCGCCCAGTTCCAGCACGAGAACAACATCATCCCGGTTTCGAGTTTTGGGTTTACTATCGATCTAAGTGATTCATTCACTCTCCCCGTCGGCGCAATTTTTGCTGCCACAGGCAATAATATTCTCGGGCCTGGCCTTTTGGGTGTTAGATTCTCAGAAACGTCGAACTCCACTCCGTGCCCCGCGCCCAATCCGCTTGGCAGCGTCTGCGACGACATTTTCACAATTGAAGGTCTGGACTTCGTCCTAGGATCGTTCCTGTTCAACTACCTTGCAGAGGATTGGAACGTCTCGTTCCGCGTCCTCGCCGAGGCGAGTTCAGGCACGTTCTTCGACAACGCTACCAATACCATTTACACGGCTGAAGGCCGTACCAGTAATCTCTTCATCCAGGCACGTATCGACCAGGTGGTGCCAGAACCCGGATCGCTCGCATTGCTGGGTATCGGTCTGGCCGGGTTGCCGTTGATGGCGCGTCGTGCAAAGAAGAAGGCTGGCGCGAAGAAGGCCTGATTCAAAACTGCTTCAAATAGTTGATTGACGCATAGCCGGCAGGATTATCAGACCCTGCCGGCTTTTTGTATTTCGGAAAGTGTCTTTGTCCGCAGTACCCTAGCACTCAACTTATTTTCCGCTAAGGGAGATAGTAATTACTGATATACCAGTTATAATGTTTTCATACCACAAAAACAGGTACATTTGTAATTGCTTTCTCCCTTAGACTAGGGTTGCGTAATCGATTGATCAACGAAATAATATCAATGGCATCCATAGCGCATGGCTATCAGATTGACCAAAGCAAAGGTAAATCGGGGCAGCGCCGTCCAGTTGCGCGTGAAGTTGAATGCCCAGCTTAAACCCGGCAGGTTTCTGTCTTGCCTGTGGGATCCCCTTTTGTCTTGCTCGCACCCTGCCCCTGCAAGCGGTGAAGTTCCGTTCGGCATGATCCGCAGGAAGTGCCGCACTTGCGCTTGGCTTGCACTGCGTCAAGATCAAGACCGCTGGCAAAGTCAGCAACGATTTCGCTCTCGGCAACGTCAAAGCAATTGCAGACGATGCGACCGCGCGCCGGACTTGAAGTGGGCGGAGCCGCACAGGGAGCGAAAAGCCATTTGCGCAGTTCCTGCGTACTTCCCCCATTCGCAATAAGGTCCATCAACCAGTCCATGGCGCGGGTTTCGTTGCACAGCAAGGCGCCGATCAGGCAGTCGTTCTCGATCAGGGCGCGTTTGGCAATACCGCGTCGGACGTCGCTGAAAGCCAGGGCGTCGGGCGTATCCAGACCGATTTCCGCAGACAGTTCAGCGAGCAGATCCGCCGTCGGCAGGGCTCTGCCCGAACCTCCCCAGGCGCGCAGGACGACTACCGTGGACTCGCGGCCGAACAGCGTCAGCGTGGCGTGATCGAAGCGGGCCAGCCAGGGTTGCAGCGCTGCGTGCAGCCCGCCACGGACTGGCAAATCGTCGCGGCGAAGCGCAACGAGTTGCCAGTCCGTGGCGAAACGCTCGACCTGTACCGCCGCATGCTTGAGCTCGGGCTGGCGCGAAACGGGGTCGGTAACTGCCGGCATCAAGGCATTGACGCCGAGTCCGCTCATGAAGCGGCCACCCCAGTGCATCGGCAGGTAAGTCTGTGCCGGGCGCAAGCTGCTTGAGGCCGCTGTGCGCAGCAACAGCGAACCGCGCTTGCCTTTGACGCGCACCAGATCGCCATTAACGAGACCGCGCCTTTCCATGTCACGCGCATTCATTTCAAGCACTGGCTCCGGCGCATGGGCGAACAGGCGCGGCACCACGCCGGTGCGGCTCATCCCGTGCCACTGATCGCGTAGCCGACCGCTATTGAGATGCAGCGGAAGTCGGGCATCGGTCGCTTCGGACGTCGGGCGATGATTTACCGCCTTAAAAATGGCACGACCGCTGGCGGTGGGGAAAACGCCGTCGGTGTACAGACGCGGCGTTCCGGCGGCAGCGCCTTGGTGCATCGGCCATTGCTGCGGGCCCTTGCAGTCGAGCACGGCATAGGACAGACCGCCGATGTCGAGGTCGCGACCGACGGTACTGGCACGGTGTTCGTTGAAGACGCTTTCGGCGGTGGCATAGGGGAACAGCGACGTAGCGTCCGGTCGCATCCGGATTTCCAGCCGTTGTGCAAAATCAACGGCGATGCGCCAATCGGCCCGCGCCTCGCCGGGCGGCGCGACAGCCGCGCGCACACGCGAAATGCAACGTTCGGAGTTGGTCACCGTTCCCTCTTTTTCGCCCCAGCCGGCGGCCGGCAGCAGCAAGTCGGCGTAGGCCGCCGTGTCGGTATGCGGGCTGACTTCCTGGAGCACAACGAAGGGACAAACGGACAGCGCCTGATGCACGCGCGTCAGGTCGGGCAGCGACTGTGCCGGGTTGGTGCAGGCAATCCACAAGGCCTTGATTTCGCCGCGCTGCACGGCCTCGAATAATTCCACCGCCGTCAGCCCGGGCCGCGCCGGTACCTCGGGGACGCCCCACAGGCGCGCCACTTCGGCGCGATGTTCGGGATTGGCCAGGTCGCGGTGTGCCGAAAGCAGATTGGCCATCCCGCCGACCTCGCGGCCGCCCATCGCATTTGGCTGGCCAGTCAGCGAGAAGGGCCCGCAGCCGGGCTTGCCGATCTTTCCGGTGGCCAGATGCAGGTGAATGATGGCAGCATTATTGTCGGTGCCGTGGCTGGACTGGTTGAGCCCCTGGCAATAGAGGGAGAGCGTTGCCGGTGCCTGCCCGAACCAGCGCGCGGCAGTAACGAGGTCTTCCGCTTTGACGCCGCAGATGTCGGCGGCCATCGCCGGTGTATAGTCGCGCACCAGCGCTTTCAGCGCCGCGAAGCCCTCGCTGTGGGCGGCAATGAAATCGAGATCGCACAGGTCTTCCCAGAGCAGCACATGCAGCATGCCGTTGTAGAGCGCGATGTCGGTGCCGGGCAGAATCGCCAGATGCAGATCAGCCGCTTCGGCGGTGTCGGTCCGGCGTGGATCGACGACGATCAGCTTCATCGCTGGACGCATCTTTCTGGCGTCCTCGATGCGACGGAATAACACCGGGTGCGCCCAGGCGGTGTTGGAACCGGCGATCAGCAGACAGTCGGCGTGGTCGATGTCCTCGTAAGCGCAGGGGGGAGCATCGGCACCGAGCGTAGCCTTGTAACCGGACACCGCCGAACTCATGCACAGGCGCGAATTGGTATCGACGTTATTGGTACCGATCAGCCCTTTGGCCAGCTTGTTGAAGACGTAGTAATCCTCGGTCAGCAACTGGCCACTGATGTAAAAAGCAACGCTGTCCGCACCGTGCTCGGCGATCGCCTGCGCGAAACGATCGACCGCGTGATCGAGCGCCGTATCCCAACTGACCTGCTCACGCAGCGCAGCCTTCTCGCGCCGCAGTTGCGGATGCGTCAGCCGCTGCGCCAGCGCCTGCGGGGTGACGGTCAAATGCAGCGTATTGCCCTTGGTGCACAGCCGGCCAAAGTTGGCCGGATGCTCGGGATCGCCGCGCACACCGGTGATACGCGTCGCATCGTGCTCGATGATGACGCCGCATCCGACGCCACAGTAGGAGCAAGTGGATTTCGTTTCCATGATCCTTAATATTTCAGGTAAAAGTGCTCGGTCTACTAAAAACGGCGAACCACCAAGACACCAGGCTCACCAAGGTGGCACCAAGGAAAACCAAGTGAAAATTTTTTCTTTCTTGGTGAATCCTGATGTCCTTGGTGACTTGGTGGTAAATCTTTTTTCGTCATCAACTACCTGTTCTTACGTGAGTTGCAACCACACCGCCTCAGCCTCAACCTTGACGGCAAAGCGGCGCGCGCAGCCTTTATCCGGCGCCACCGCCTGACCGTCCTTCAGGCCAAGCTTCCAGCCATGCAGCGGGCAGGTGACGGTATCGCCATGAACGATGCCCTGCGACAGCGGGCCGCCGCGGTGCGGGCACTTGTCGCGCAGGGCGAAGACCTGATCGTCGGTGCTGCGGAAGATGGCGATATCGCCTTGCGACGAGGCGGCGATCCGGCTACCCAGCGGCGCAATGTCGTTGAGCAGGCAGACTCTGATCCAGTCACTCATGCCGGAACCTCCTGAAGTTTGATGACTTCGTATTCACGGCGCATCGCCGGCTGTTGCACCGCCTGTTGCCACGGGTCTTCGTAATCCTGCAGGGCAAACAAGAGGCGCTCGTAAAGCGCCTTGCGCCTTACTGCGTCATCGACTACCGCCGCCTTGACATGATCGAGCCCGACGCGAGCGATGTAATGGCAGGTACGCTCCAGGTAGTAGCCTTCTTCACGGTAGATCTGCAGGAAGGCGGCCGAGTATTCCATCACCTCCTCGTCGCTCTTCACCTTGCATAAAAATTGTGCGACCTCGGTCTTGATGCCGCCGTTGCCGGCGACATACAGTTCATAGCCGGAATCGACACCGATGACGCCGATGTCCTTGATGCCGGCCTCGGCGCAGTTGCGCGGACAACCGGAAACCGCCAGCTTGACCTTGTGCGGACTCCACATGCCGAACAGCATTCTTTCGAGCTTGACGCCCATGGCCATCGAGCGCTGCGTGCCGAAACGGCAATGCTCGGCACCGACGCAGGTCTTCACCGTGCGGATGCTCTTGCCATAGGCGTGGCCGGAAACCATGCCAGCGGCGCCGAGGTCGGCCCACACCCTGGGCAGATCGTCCTTCCTGATGCCGAGCAGGTCGATGCGAGCGCCGCCGGTCATTTTCACCGTCGGCACCTGGAATTTGTCGGCCACGTCGGCGATGGCGCGCAACTCGGACGGCGTCGTCAACCCGCCCCACATGCGCGGAATGACGCTGTAGGTGCCGTCCTTCTGGATATTGGCGTGCGTCCGCTCGTTGATGAAACGCGACTGCGGATCGTCCCTGGCCTCGCCCGGCCAGCTCGAAATCAGGTAGTAATTGAGCGCCGGGCGACAGGAAGCGCAGCCGTTTGGCGTCTTCCATTCCAGCGCCTTCATGACCTCGGGAATGGTCAGCAGATGCTGGGTGCGAATGGCCTCGCGCACGCTGCCATGAGAGTGCTCGGTGCATCCGCAAACCGGCTTGTTATTGGATTGCGCGGGGGTGTAGGCACCGCCGATGGTCGACGCCAGAATCTGCTCGACCAGCCCGGTGCATGAGCCGCACGAGCTGGAGGCTTTGGTTGTCTTGCGCACATCCTCGACGGTAAACAAGCCGTGGGTCTTGATCGCCTTGACGATGTCGCCCTTGCACACACCGTTGCAGCCGCACACTTCCGCATCGTCGGCCATCGTCGCGGCGTGCGCATTTCCGGCATGGCCGACGTCGCCCACCGACGAGTTCTGGCCGAACATCAGATGGTCGCGAATCTCACGGATGTTCTGTTCGTCCTTGACCATCTTGAAATACCAGGCGCCATCGGCCGTGTCCCCGTAAAGCACCGCACCGATCAGGGTGTCGTTCCTGACCACCAGTTTTTTGTACACGCCGCCGGACGGATCGTGCAACACGATCTCGTCGGTTCCTTCGCCGCCGATGAAATTTCCGGCCGAGAACAGGTCGATGCCGGTCACCTTGAGCTTGGTCGAGGTGACCGTGCCCGTATAGCGCGAGATGCCGAAGTTGGCCAGGTGGTTGGCGCACACCTTGGCCTGCTCGAACAAGGGGGCGACCAGGCCGTAGTTGATGCCACGGTGGGCGACACATTCGCCCACCGCATAAATTCGCGGATCGTACGTCTGCATCGTGTCGTTCACCACAATGCCACGATTGCAGTACAGGCGTGAGGACTCGGCTAGCGCCGTATTGGGACGGATGCCGGCTGCGACCACCACCAGGTCGGCGGGAATTTCCAGTCCATCCTTGAAGCGCAACGCGGCAACGCGCCCCGACTCGCCACGGATCATCGCCTCAGTCTGCTTCTCAAGCAGAAACTTGAGCCCGCGCGCCTCCAGCGAAACCTTCAGCATATCAGCCGCCGCCTTGTCGAGCTGACGTTCCATCAGCCACGGCATGAGATGCACCACGGTCACCTCCATGCCGCGCTGGCGCAAGCCATTGGCCGCCTCCAGCCCAAGCAGGCCGCCACCGATCACCACCGCGTTACGATAGCGACGCGCGGTTTCGATCATTTCGTCGGTATCGCGAATGTCGC
>JAYSZS010000216.1:0-9755 GCA_043737935.1 Propionivibrio sp.
GCTGGTCTCGATCAAATACATTGCTCTGATCATGCGTGCCGATAACCGGGGCGAGGGTGGCTCGCTGGCGTTGCTGGCCCTGATCACCGAACGCGCCACGAACACCGGAATGACCTGGGCCATCACCCTGCTCGGCATCTTTGCAGCGGCTTTGTTCTACGGTGACAGCATGATTACGCCGGCGATCTCGGTGCTTTCTGCGGTTGAAGGGCTTGAAATCGTGACGCCGGCCCTCAAGCCCTATGTCATTCCCATCACGGTGATTGTGTTGACCGGTCTTTTCTTGATCCAGAAGCGGGGTACCGGAAACGTTGGCATGCTCTTTGGTCCGGTCATGATCCTCTGGTTCGCGGTTCTCGGCGTACTCGGGGTGCTGGAGGTGTTGCGCCATCCGGAGGTGCTGATGGCTCTCAATCCGATGTTTGCCATCAACTTTATCGGAAATCACACCGGGCTGGCCTTTCTGGCCCTTGGCGCTGTGGTGCTGACGGTGACAGGCGGCGAAGCGCTTTATACCGACATGGGTCATTTCGGCCCAATTCCCATTCGCCTGGCCTGGTTTGGATTTGTCATGCCGGCCCTGGTGCTCAACTATTTCGGCCAAGGTGCGGTATTGCTCTACGATCCGGCCGCCATCCGAAGTCCCTTCTTCCACCTGGGGCCTCAATGGGCTTTGGTGCCCCTGGTCATCCTGGCGACAGTGGCGGCAGTGATCGCTTCCCAGGCCGTAATCTCCGGGGCGTTTTCGGTGGCTCGCCAGTCGATCCAGATGGGTTTCCTGCCGCGCATGCTGATCGTTCATACCTCGGGCCAGGCCGAAGGTCAGATTTACGTGCCTTTTACCAACTTTACACTTTATCTGGCCGTTGTCGCACTGGTCATCGGTTTCCAGAATTCCTCCAATCTTGCCGCCGCCTACGGCATCGCGGTCACCGGGACGATGTTGATCGATACCATTCTTATCGCTTTCGTGATGTTGCTGCTATGGCGCTGGCACTGGACTGTGGTGGCCCTGGTTGCCGGTTCACTGTTGGCCGTCGATCTGGCGTTCTTTTCAGCCAATGCGCTCAAGATTCCGGAAGGGGGTTGGTTCGCGATCGCCATGGGACTGGCTTCATTTACCGTGCTTACCACATGGCGACTGGGCCGTCGTCTGGTTGGCGAGGAAATCGCCAAGCAGGGCATGCCCATGGATGCTTTCCTTGACTCCATCGCTGGCGTGCATCGCGTCAATGGAACCGCCGTCTTCATGACCGGTTCAAAGGAAGGCGTTCCGGCCGCATTGCTGCATAATCTCAAACACAATCAGGTGCTGCATGAACGGGTTGTCCTGGTCACCGTACAGACGACCAATTCTCCTTATGTCCTTGATCTGGACCGCATGTATCTGCACAAGATGCGCAATGGTTTTTCTCGTCTGATCATCCGCTATGGCTTCATGGAAGACCCGGATATTCCCCGTGCTCTGGAGCGTTGCAAACGATTCGGCGAGAGTTTCGATGTCATGGAAACGACGTTCTATCTGTCGCGCGAAACGATCGTGCCGGCCCTCAAGCGCAACATGTCGCCCTTGCGAGCCCGCCTGTTCGCGCTGATGTCGAAGAATGCGACCAGTGCGACCGTGTTTTTCAAGATTCCTACCGACCGCGTCGTCGAGTTGGGAACGCAGCTTATGATCTAGCTAATGGTTTCATTGATCTTACATGTTTGACGACGCTCACCCATTTTTATAATTACTGTAATCGCCCAAAATCATGGGTAAACTTCTACTGGCTCCGATGGAGGGTCTGGCCGACAAGGTGCTGCGCGACGTGTTGACCCGCATCGGCGGCTATGACGGCGCAGTCACTGAATTCGTCCGCGTATCGGGTAATCTGCTGCCGCAGCGCACTTTCCTTCGTCTTTGCCCGGAACTGGCCAATGGTAGCCGCACCTATGCCGGTACGCCGGTCGTGGTGCAATTGCTCGGCAGCGATCCGGCGTGCATGGCCGACAATGCAGCGCAACTGGCCGAACTGGCACCGGTGGGGATCGACCTCAACTTCGGCTGCCCGGCGCCTTCGGTCAATCGTCATGGTGGCGGCGCGACGCTTCTCGACGATCCGCAACGAATGCGCCGGATAGTCCTGGCGGTCAGACAGGCAGTGCCGCGGGCTATCCCGGTTTCGGCCAAGATGCGGCTCGGCGTGTGCAACACCGGCAAGGCTCTCGAATGCGCGCTGGCGCTGCAAGACGGCGGCGTTTCTTCCCTGGTGGTGCATGCGCGAACCCGGGACGATGGCTACAAGCCGCCGGCGCATTGGGAGTGGGTGGCGCGCATTCGCGAAACGGTACAGGTGCCGGTCATTGCCAACGGCGAAGTGTGGACAGCGCAGGACTACCTGCGTTGCCGAGCAGTCAGTACCTGTGACGACGTGATGATCGGTCGAGGTGCGGTGGCCGACCCGTTTCTCGCGCGGCGCATCCGGGCGTTGAACGCGGGCGAACGGATCACGGGGCAGCGCAATGCCGACTGGCTCGAATTCCTGCCCCTGCTGGCCGAATACTGGCAACAGGTGCAGGCTCGGGTCGAGGGGCGCCATGCGCCGGGCCGCCTCAAACTATGGCTCAATTCCTTGCGCCGCACCTTTGTCGAAGCCGAGGCGCTCTACGGGGGAGTTCGCCCCCTGCATGATGTTCAGCAGACCAGTCGAATGCTGGAGCAACATGCGGTACCGTTGTTGCGTGGCGTACTGCCGCACGCGGCGTAAGCGACCCGATGCAGTCCCACTCGCGCATTCCCGCCAGTGCCCAGATCGGGATTCATGAACATCTGGATTTACTGCTCGAACGTCATTGCCGCTCTCCATTTCGCAAGCCTTACAGCGATTACAACCGCGCGGCCTTCGCGGCGAGCTTTGAGCGTCGCGAGCGTGTGGCACCTGCAGCGCCGCTGATTCTGGATTCGTGTTGCGGCGTCGGTGAGAGCAGCATGGCGCTGGCGCTGGCCTGGCCCGAGCATTACGTAATCGGTGTCGATCAGTCCGCAGCGCGCCTGGGCAGAAACACGCCAGGTCGAACGGGTTTGCCGCAGAGACCGGCCAACCTCGATCTGCTTCGCGCCGATCTGGTCGATTATTGGCGACTGATGCATGAGGCCAATATTCGTCTGGCACGTCACTACCTGCTTTACCCGAATCCCTGGCCGAAGATCGGCCACTTGGCGCGGCGCTGGCACGGCCATGCGGTTTTCCCGACGATGCTTGCACTGGGCGGCGAAATGGAATGCCGCAGCAACTGGCGGATCTATATCGACGAGTTCTGTATCGCCGTCAATCGCCTGACGCAGCAGGAAGCCGTTTGCCAGCCGTATACGCCGGAATACGCGCTGACGCCTTTTGAACGAAAATACCTGAACTCGGGGCACGCGCTTTACCGTACCCTGGTATCACTCTGAGGGGTTTCTTGTGTCGATCGTTGTTGAAGTTCGTGGTGATTTCATTCAGTTGGACCAGTTGCTCAAAACGACGGGATTATGTCATTCGGGCGGCTATGCGCATGCCCAGATCGAGGCCGGCAAGGTACAGGTCGATGGGCTCGTCGAAAGCCGCAAGCGCGCCAAGTTACGCCCCGGCCAGTCGGTCAGCTATGGCGGCGAGACGGTCGAACTGGTTGCCGGGATTGTTGCCTGATGCGAATGCCAGTCAGAAGTCCGGTTCTTTACAGTTGACTTCACGGTAAATTTGTTCAGCCAACTTATTGTCATTCCGGCGAAGGACGGAATCCGGATTTGTACATCTGATCAGATGTTAGCAAAACTGTTTTGATTAATGAACTGGATTCCGGTTCAAGCCCGGAATGACGGTAAATCAATGATTAAGCGTAAGCACAAATTTACAGTGCAGTTGACTTCTCAGAAGGGCGCTTATCTTATATCATATATAAGAGTTGATTCCGCTTCTCCCCCGATTGATTGAAATACCGGTATCCACCGCGTTTTACGTTATCGGCCTTGCAGTACAATGCTCGTTTAACCCGTTGTAGTTAACGGATTACAAGATTTTGCCCCGTGCAAGCTTTGAGAAAGGTCTCCCCATGCTGGAATCCTATCGTGCCCATGTCGCCGAGCGTGCTGCGCTTGGTATCCCGCCGCTGCCGCTGACGGTCAAGCAGACCGCCGAACTGATTGCGCTGTTGAAAAACCCGCCAAAGAATGAAGACCAGGCGCTGGTCGAGCTGATCACCTACCGTGTTCCCGCCGGTGTCGATGACGCCGCCAAGGTCAAGGCCGAGTTCCTCGCCAAGGTTGCCAAAGGCGACGAGTCCTGCGCGCTGATCTCCCGGGCCAAGGCCACCGAATTGCTCGGCACCATGCTCGGCGGTTACAACGTCAAGCCGCTGATCGACGTGCTTGCCGACGCTGAAGTCGGCGCCGTAGCCGCCAAGGCGCTGAAAAAGACCCTGCTGGTATTTGACTTCTTCCACGACGTGAAGGAACTCGCCGACGCCGTTGGCAAACCCGGTAATGCCAATGCCAAAGCCGTGCTGCAATCCTGGGCCGACGCCGAGTGGTTCACCTCGCGTCCGGATGTTCCTGCTGCGCAGAAGCTGACCGTGTTCAAGGTCACCGGCGAAACCAATACCGACGATCTGTCGCCGGCACCCGATGCCTGGTCGCGCCCCGACATCCCGCTGCACGCCCTGGCCATGCTCAAGAACCCGCGTCCGGGAATCGAAGCCGACGAAGTGGGCAGCCGTGGCCCGCTCAAACAGCTCGAAGCGCTGGCCAAAAAGGGCAACCTGATCGCCTACGTCGGCGACGTGGTCGGCACCGGTTCCTCGCGCAAATCCGCCACCAATTCGGTATTGTGGTTCACCGGCCAGGACATTCCCTTCGTTCCGAACAAGCGTTTCGGCGGTTTCTGTCTGGGTTCCAAGATCGCCCCGATTTTCTTCAACACCATGGAAGACGCCGGTGCGCTGCCGATTGAACTCAATGTCGAAGAAATGAACATGGGAGACGAGATCGAGCTCAAGATCGACGCGGTGACGACGAAAGTCACTGCCCTCAAGAATGGCAAAGTCATAGCCGAATCACAACTCAAGACCCCGGTAATCCTCGACGAAGTGCGCGCCGGTGGACGCATCCCGCTGATCGTCGGTCGTGGCCTCACCGCCAAGGCGCGTGAAGCCCTGGGCCTGCCCGCTTCCACCCTGTTCCGCCTGCCGCAGAACCCGACCGATACCGGCCAGGGCTATACACTGGCGCAGAAGATGGTTGGCCGCGCCTGTGGTCTGCCCGAAGAAAATGGCAAGCAGCGGGGCATCCTCCCCGGCACCTACTGCGAACCGAGGATGACCACCGTCGGCTCGCAGGACACCACCGGCCCGATGACGCGCGACGAACTCAAGGATCTGGCCTGCCTTGGCTTCTCCGCCGACATGGTGATGCAGTCCTTCTGCCATACCGCCGCCTATCCGAAGCTGGTTGACGTTCAGACCCATCGCACCCTGCCGTCCTTCATCAGCACGCGTGGCGGCGTTGCGCTGCGCCCCGGCGACGGCATCATCCACTCCTGGCTCAACCGCCTGCTGCTGCCCGACACCGTCGGCACCGGCGGCGACTCGCACACGCGTTTCCCGATCGGCATCTCCTTCCCGGCCGGCTCCGGTCTGGTCGCCTTTGCCGCGGCTACCGGCGTCATGCCGCTCGACATGCCCGAATCCGTTCTGGTGCGCTTCAAGGGCAAGTTGCAGGAAGGCGTCACGCTGCGTGACCTGGTCAACGCCATTCCCTACTACGCCATCAATCAGGGTCTGCTGACCGTCGCCAAACAGGGCAAGAAGAACATCTTCTCCGGTCGCATCCTCGAAATCGAAGGCTTGCCCGATCTCAAGATCGAACAGGCCTTCGAACTCTCCGATGCCTCGGCCGAACGTTCAGCCGCCGGTTGCACCGTGCATCTGGACAAGGCACCGATCATCGAATATATGACCTCGAACATCACCCTGATGAAGTGGATGATGGCCACCGGCTACGAGGACAAGCGCACCCTGGCCCGCCGCATCAAGGCTATGGTAGCGTGGATCGCCAACCCCCAACTGCTCAAGGCCGACGCCGATGCCACCTACGTCGCCGTGATCGAAATCGATCTAGCCGACGTCAAGGAGCCGATCGTCGCCTGCCCGAACGACCCGGACGATGTCAAGCTGCTCTCCGAAGTCGCCGGTACCAAGATCGACGAAGTTTTCATCGGTTCGTGCATGACCAACAACGGCCACTTCCGTGCGGCGGCCAAGGTGCTCGAAGGCAAGTCGGACATCCCGACCCGCCTGTGGGTGGCGCCGCCGACCAAGATGGACGCCACCATCCTCAACGAAGAAGGCTACTACGCCACCCTCGGCAAGAGCGGTGCGCGCATGGAAATGCCTGGCTGCTCGCTGTGCATGGGCAACCAGGCGCAGATCCGCAAAGGCAGCACGGCGATGTCCACCTCGACGCGCAACTTCCCGAACCGGCTCGGCATCGATACCTTCGTGTACCTCGGTTCCGCCGAACTGGCCTCGATCTGCGCCCTGATGGGCAAGATCCCGACCGTTGCCGAATACATGGAACAGGTGAAGGTGGTCAATGCCAAAGCGGCGGATGTGTATCGCTACATGAACTTCGACAAGATCGCCGAGTTCAGCGATGTCGCGGATACGGTGACGGTGTAAGCCACGCGCGGCTTCTCAATCCAGGAAAAACGGCACCTTGCGGGGTGCCGTTTTATATTGTTCCTGATCACGATGACCATGGCCGCCGCCCGCAAATCCTGTCAAACGCCTTTCGTCTATCGACGCCTCCGCCCTGAATGCACGTACTCTACCGCCTTGTACAAGCGCAGCTCGCCACTTGGCTGGCGCTGCAAGACGACGGGCAGGACGGGCACGCCCCGTCGCTCTCTGAGCGCGAATTCCTGCGACACCCTGCAAATACGCGAGGACCTGAAGTTTGGACCCTGGCTGGTTTTCGTAGTATTTACTGCGCTTGACTGACATGCCCAACCCAGCACCTGCGGGTGGATTGCCAGCAAGCTCAGTAGCTAGATCAGCCGCGCCGCCTCTTCTTCTGTCGGCAGCCGGCCCCCCGGCGTCAATTTGTCCACTGCTGCGGGTAAATCCCTAGTCAGCCTGGATAGCAGCTCTTCCCGCGAGAGCCCGGTGTTCTCTGAAAGCGTGTTGAGCGCATCTGGGCCGATCGCCTGCTCCAGTTGATCCGTCCGGAGTTGTTGATTGGGGCCGGTGTTGACCCAGGAATCCGCAGCCTGGCCGTGACCGTTCTGCTTGAAACGATCGACCAGGTCGCGAAGTCCGCCGCTCAGTACGCTCCCGGCACGCCCTCCGCCGAGGAGGCCGCCCAGTTTGTCTAACACTCCGCCCTGACCCGGCTGATCGGGTCTGCCGACCGGCTCTTGCTTCCGCCCCCCAATTACTTCGGCGATTTTGTCCCGGTTCTGATAACCCGCGACTGCGAGAAGTCCCAAAAGTGCAACCATCGACGGCATTCCTCGGCTCATTTCATTACTCCTTTATATCCTGTGTGGCACACAACCGCGCCATTGGCCGGAGGCACGTAAGCGACAGTCGATTACCATTGTTGAAAATTGCATGAAATTTATAGCGGGACTTTCGGTACTCGCTTGGATGCATAACTGCGCATGACGCATTACTACCCTGCTAGCGCCTCTTGGCGATGGCCCCCCAGACAAAAAGAAGGACAATGGCGCCGACGACGGCGCCGATAAGCCCGGCACCCTCACCGGGCGCGTACCATCCAAACGCTTGCCCGAGATAGCTTGCAACGACCGCACCGACTATCCCGAGGATCGTCGTTAATATGAAACCCGAAGGCTCGTTGCTGCCCGGCATAATGAACTTTGCAATAACGCCTGCGATAAAGCCAATGATGATCGTCCAGATAATACCCATGGCCTGCTCCTTTGAATGGCTCGGTGAGCCGAAATGTTTGGTAAACGACATAAGCTTACAGTGGGTGCAACATGCAAATAGCGTAAGCAACGGTAAGGCTGGCACCACGTTGCCTGTAGGGTCAGTGCTTGAGGCTATCAGGTACATTCCCGCCGTTCTCTGCCAGCTTTTGCATGACTGCCTTCGACAAGGCGATGTTCTGCTCGGCACTGCCGTTGATTCCGAAGCGTACATTCAACTCCTGCGCGAGATCCTTGCGTGCGTCAAGGCTCGAGTCGAGGTCAAGCAGCTTGAGCAGGTCAATGATTGACGTCCGCCAGTTTCCCCCTCCGCCCTTAGACAAGGCAAGCCTGGTCAAGACTGCGTCCACGTCGACTGCTTGCAGCGGCTGTGCCGGGATGCTGGTGCCGTTGGCAGTCGATGGTTGCATCGGTAGCTGCGCCGGCGCCGCGGCCTGGGCGGCCTCAGCAGCGGTTGAACTGTGATGGAAGATCTTGTCCATGATCGATTTGAAAATGCCCATAGTGTTGTGCTCCTTTTCGTAGTGAAGATGATTGGCTCGTTTATCGTCAACGATTCAATTGTTATTCCAAGAGCGTATGATGACTCGGGATTGCAATCTTTTCTGTGCGCCATCCCACATTACGCAATGAAACCTGCCGAAGCGACTTTCGCAAGCAGGACGGGGGTACCACCTCAACCTTTGGGCCATGCGGCGTGTACCTTAGAGCGGGGGTGGATCGGGTCGCAAAAGAACTGCCCGATTGCGTTACCTCGTTACGATCGACCTACCGACTTCCGGGTCACAGCGAGTGGACAACGGCCAATTCACAACCTGCCGAATTAACGGCAGACGGGGCACGCGCGGCTCGCGCTGCTTGGCGCTGGCGTTGGCTACGGGCCTGTACCAGAGGCGGCACGCCGGCTCACCAACGGTGCTGGGCTTTCAAAGTGCTTGGTATGTGCACTTCGACCCTCGGCGTCTTGTGGATGCGCAGCGACCATGGGGATCGAAGTTCCGCTGCATCGTGCGGCCGAACTTAATGTCGAACTCGCTGAAGTAGAGCGCGCTCGATACGAAACCGATGCCGCTCTCCATCTGGGCGCGGATTACTTCGGGATTGACGGGCACGCTCGCCTGCCCGAACGACCCGGACGACGTCAAGCTGCTCTCCGAAGTCGCCGGCACCAAGATCGACTAAGTGTTTATCGGTTCGTGCATGACCTACATCGGCCACTTCCGTGCGGCGGCCAAGGTGCTCGAAGGCAAGTCGGACATCCCGACCCGCCTGTGGGTGGCCCCGCCGACCAAGATGGACGCCACCATCCTTAACGAAGAAGGCTACTATGCCACCCTCGGCAAGCGCGGCGCGCGCATGGAAATGCCCGGTTGCTCGCTGTGCATAGGCAACCAGGCGTAGATCCGCAAGGGCATTACCGCGATGTCCACCTCGACGCGCAACTTCCCGAACCGGCTCGGCATCGACACCTTTGTTTACCTCGGTTCCGCCGAACTGGCCTCGATCTGCGTCCTGATGGGCAAGATCCCGACCGTCGCCGAATATATGGAACAGGTGAAGGTGGTCAATGCCAAGGCGGCCGAGGGCGAAAGACCACAGGAGCAGAAAGAAGAGTTGGCCTAACCCTGTCAGGAAACGATGCAGCATCATAAGAACCGGTGGGGCCTATGGCCCCACGCCTTTCAGCGGAATGTCATTAAGAATGTCATTAAGCTTCGACGATCATGCGACCGCGCATTTCCAGATGCAGGGCATGGCAGAAGTGGGTGCAGTAGTACCAGTACA
>JAYSZS010000217.1:0-1718 GCA_043737935.1 Propionivibrio sp.
GGTGTGTGTACTTTGCGACGCTTCGTTTCACTCATGATGACTCACTCCCTTGGATTTAATGCAGCTTAAACTGCTGTCTTAAATTCAGGGTCCACTTTAGCTGGTGTAAAGCGTCTTGCCGGTCAGCTTCGATTTTGAGGAGTTCGGCCTCACGCTCGGCCACCAGGCGCAGTTGGTCGGCTTCGCGGTCAGATTGCACTTGCTCGCGTGCGAGTTGACTCGGTTCCACCGGGTCAATGCCGTTTTGAATCTTTACGCGCAGTGCGTCACGGTCCTTGCGAATTGCGGTGATGTCAGATTTGGGCCAAGTGCCGCCCTCTTCCTTCAATTCAAGCTCCGCGATCACCTAATACGGAAGAATGCCAAGGAGGCAAGCCTCCTCGGCCTACCCTATCACCGCATGCACATATGTCCGAGCAAGCACTCTCACCAGCACCAGCTATTGATTGATCTTGAAAATATCGGCGAAACCGTGTTCTACATTGCGCCCGAGTTCCATCTTCATGGCGACTTTAACGCGCACTATTTGAATCGCACGGTGATACCAAACTCTGCCGTCTTTTCCCCAAAGTTACTCGATCCGATGCCAGATGACGGCGATCACTACATCGCATTCACCAGCAGTTCAGCGACTACTTATCGCTGTTCAAATGAACCTGTAGAAGTCCGGAAAATCACCCGACCTAATGTTCAACTTGCACGGGTTTTGAGGATCATCAGGGCTCGGAATCGACCCTTTGGCGAGACGGGCCTCCGCGATCTGGTGCAACGCATGGTGACGACCGTTGAGCAGAGTGACAAGCGTTTGGTTGGCCGCGAGCAACAGCTCGATGTCGCGGGTGTTCGACGAATTGCGCGGGACCGTACGCCGATGGAGTCGGCAGGGTTTATTTCGCGCACGTTTTTCGATTCTGAACTGTTGATTTTGCGCTGAAGAACACACTGCCTGCACGGCGCAAGCGTCACAGAATCAGACTTTCGTAGACGAGGCGGGTGACGAATCTTGCTTTGCCTGCTGAAACTCCATCCACCGATAAGCGCACTTCCGACAAGCAAGCGCCGTAATTCGCGGCAACGCAGAAAATCGGTTGAGCTCGTTGATTGTGTGGGCGACGGGGTTGTTTTCGGCAAGCCCGAGAAATGCATTCCAGTCCACGTTGATCTGCGCGTAGCCTTGTTGCTTGCCGCACTCGGGGCAGGCGCGGGCGCGAATGCGGGCGGGGGCGGTTACCTGGTTTTCAGCCACGGGCGTCGCGCTCTTCGCCACCCAGCGGGCAGTGACCTGCAACGTGCTGATGAACAGCCGGTCATTGGCGTAACGAATGATCACATCGCCGAGTGGCGGTGGAATTTTCAGGAAGCTCGCCAGCGTCTGATAGCTGCAAGTCGAATGCCCCGGCCAATGTCCGCGCGCCTTCAATCGCCGTTCCGCCCCTGCCATAGCGAAGATTGCCTCGTCGCCCACCATCGCTATCTGCACGCTGGATTCCACCCGAAAGCGCCCGCCCTGACCCTTGCCAAGCTTCAGCGATTTCACCATCGCCAGAAAGTCCTTGTGGCCGACTTCTAGCCAATAGTCTATGGCGGGCGCGATGTCTGATGTCATGATGGGATAGGCCTACGAAAAGGTGCAATGCGAATCGCAGGTTATCGCAAATCCACGCGCCAACGCCATCGACGCCAAGGCGACGCATCTGCCCGTCCATTCACCCAAGGCC
>JAYSZS010000218.1:0-9737 GCA_043737935.1 Propionivibrio sp.
GGAATCTGCTGCAAGGATTCACGCAGCAACTGATCGAGTTTTTCGCTTCCCGTACTGCCCGCCAGCTCGGCACGCTCGAGCGAACCGTCGCGGCGCAGCCAGAGCTTCACGACGACCCGATAATCCGACTCACGCAGCTTTCGCGTTCGGCTCAATTGCTCCTGAAAATGCCGTTGCAGGCGACCGGCAAAGCTGCCTGCACCGCCGATGCCGCCGATCGACCCGCCACTGTATTCGCGTCCGACCGTTCCGGCGCCGAACGGCCCGCCGCCCTCGCCGGCCACGCCCTCCATCTTCAGCGGCTCGTTCTGTGCGGGCTGCGGCGCCTGCTCGGTCGGCTGGACGACCTTGACTTCCTTCTTGTCTTCCTTCGGCGGCTCCGGCTTCTTTTCTTCCTTTGGCGGTGGCGGTGGCGGCCGGTCCGGAATCAGCGTCACCGTCGGCGGCTTGCGCGGCTTGCCGGTTTTGCCGCCCATCAGGCTCTTGATACCGAGGCCGATCAGGCCGAGCAAGGCCAGGCCAGCGAGCGCAATGACCAGGTTTTTCAGCCAGCGGCGAGGTGGCGGATTGGCGGTCTCCAAGGCGCCTAGTTTCCAATTTTCGAGGTGATTAGACCGACCGAACCGATGCCCATGGCCCCGGTGAGGTCGAGTACTTCAACCACCCGCGCGTAATTGACTGCCGGATCGCCTTTGAGCACGACCGAGGCCTTCGGGTCGCGCGCCAGCGTCGCCTTGAGCTGAACCTCGAGTTCGCGCACGCTGACGCCAACGCCATTCAGGTGCAATGAGCCATCGGGCCGGATCTGGATGATCCTGATCTCGTGCTTCTCGGTACTCGGCTTGTTCGAGGGCTTCGGCAGGTTGATCGACAACCCCTGCACCGATGCCGTAGTCATCAGGATGAAGATGACCAGCAGTACGTAGGCGAGGTCGAGCATCGGCGTCACATTGATGCTGTCGTAGGGTTTAATTTCGGCCTGAACCTGCATGGTCTTATCTCGGGGCAGCGCGCGACGTGGCCAGTCCGAGGTCGGTGATTTCGTTGCGCTTGAGCAACTCCATCACCTCCATGACCTTGGCGTACTGGACACGCGCATCGCCCTTGATGACGATCGACAATGCCGGGTTGGCCGCCCGGTACTGCGCCAGGCGCAGGTCGAGCTGCTCCATGGTCACCGGATAGGCGTCGAGGAACACGTCGCCGCGCTGGTTGATGGTTACCGCCTTGATTCCCGGCTTCGCCAGGCTGGCGGTCGCCTGGGTTTTCGGCAGGTCAACCTTGACCCCCTGTACCGAAGCCGTGGTCATGATGATGAAAATGACCAGCAAGACGTAAGCGAGGTCGAGCATCGGCGTGACATTGATCTCGTCATAGGGCTGGTTGTCTTCCTGAACGTGCATGGTCAGCGCTTCCGCATCAGGCCGAGTAAAGCTCGGCGGCCTTGGTCAGGAACTGGTCGGAGAACACTTGCGTGTCAGCCGAAACGTTCTTGATGCGGATCGCCAGCCAGTTGTAGCCGAATAGCGCCGGGATCGCCACCGCCAGGCCGGCCACCGTGGCCACCAGTGCGGCAGCGATTCCCGGCGCGATCGAATTCACATTGACGTCGCCGGCCGCCGCAATCGCCGCGAAAGTGATCATCACGCCGACCACGGTACCGAGCAGTCCGAGGAAGGGGCCGCCGGAGATGGCGATGGTCAGCAATACGATCTGACTGTTCAGACGCTGGTTCTCGCGCACCATGGCGGCATCCATCGCCGCCCGGATGGCATTCAGCGCCGCTCCCGACAGGCTGTTCTCCTTACCGGCCAGGCGCTGCGTTGCAAAACGGTGGCGCATCTCTTCAACGCCAATCTCATAAAGACGGTAAATTGACGAATGGCGCACCGCCGCTTCGCCCGCCAGTGCCGTAATTTCCGGCGCCGCCGGCGTCAGCAGTGAGTCCGGACTGCTGCGGAAGCGGTTCATGAAAAAATTGTTGGCCTTGTCGGTACGGGCAAGAAACAGCGTCTTGCCGATCATCACGGCAACGCTGACGACCCCCATGACGGCCAGGATGGCAATCACCACCCAGCCGTCAACCGTCAGCGCACCAAGCAGGATGCCCATGTACGATGCACTCTCGCCGCCGGCTTCCTCCTCGACAGCGAACATCAGACTATCCGGCTGCTGACTGCCATGCAACGCCTTGATGTAGTCGGACGAACGCGCTGTGGCGGCGAGGGTCACTTCATCGAGTTCGCCGCGAAAACCGGCACCGATCGCAATGTCGCCAATGCTGTCGGCAATCGCCACCTCGGCCGAACCGGCTTCGGCACCTTCATGATAGAAGGTCAGCTTGCCGCCGACGACGGTGATTGCCACATGCTGCCAGATGTCGGCCAGCACCGTAGCCTTCGAGGCAATTTCCTTGCCGTTGACCACGGCCACCAGCTTGCCGCCCTTGAGCGCCAGCGCCAGCCCCTGGCCCTTTCCCTGTCCCTGGCCCTGACCCTCACCTTTTTCGCCCTGCTTGAACAGCGTCGCGGACAAATTGGCCGCCGGCTTGATCCAGGCGGTATAGGTCAGGCCATTGGCGGCGATCAGCTTCAGCGAGGGCGAGGCCGGAATGCTCAGCACTGTACTGCCATCGAGGCTGGCTGCGTCGCCTAACGGGCCGGGCACGGCCTTGACCGTGATCTCGCGCGGGTGGTTGCCATTGCCTGTCGAATCACGAAGCGGACCATTATCGGAGAAATGCAGCACCAGGTTCTGCGGCGCATCGTAGCTGCCTTTGGCATCGCCGGCGGCGGTGGCCTTATCGTTGCCCCACAGCACAGTCAGTGCATCGGTTTTTGCGGCGGGGGACAATTTGGGCTGTTGCACCCATATCACCGCCAGCTCGTTCGTTGCATCGTATTTTTCGATATGGAAATGCAAGGGCGTCTTGCCGTCACCGGCCGTCACGCGCAGATCGCTGCCATCCGGCTTCGCCTCGGCAAAGGGAAAGTTTCCGGTGTGCAGGCGCAGCGCGAGCGGCAACTGACTGGCACCCTGTTTGAGCTCAACGCCCTCGGCGGTGGTATCGATCAGCGTTTTCTGCCGGTGTTTCCAGTCCTCGG
Organism: Propionivibrio sp.; assembly: GCA_043737935.1. GTDB lineage: Bacteria > Pseudomonadota > Gammaproteobacteria > Burkholderiales > Rhodocyclaceae > Propionivibrio. Next base: position 3,105 of record JAYSZS010000218.1, read on the forward strand.
CATTGAAGCCATCCGCCGCGTGGGCGTTCAGGGCCAGCAAGCTTGCCAGCGCAAGCATCCAGTGTGCAATGTTTCTCATCATGTCCAGATTTTTTGTTGGGTTGATCGATTATCGAATTCTTTTGTTACAGGCGTGCTAAACCGGCGCAGATAGAACAAGGAATCAGCACTTCGTTTTCTTTTTCTCGTCTTTCTCCGCTGCGGGCTCTTCAGCGGCCTCGCACTCAAGTACTTCAACGGTGAGAACACCCAGTGGCGACTCACGATTACTGGCCAGCGCACCGGCTGCCTGCGCATCGCCCTTTTCGCTAGTTGCCGGTGAAGCGGGAATGGCGACCGGCGCCGCGCTGGCCACAGGCGCCGGGGCGCCGCTGACGGTACCGGCGGCCTGAATATTGCTGGCGTTAAGGATCGTCTGTGCGCCCAGAGTGACGTTGCCGGTGCTGCGCAGTCCGGCATCGCCGGCATCGATGGCGCCCTGCGGGGCAAACAGATCCAGGTCGCTAGCCGGCGTGTCGTCGCGCGAAGCCAGAACGCCGATGCCCGAGCCGGAGACCGAGTTGGACGTATCGAGGACGATCTGTCCGTTGCGAATGACCAATGCCGGCGGCGGCGTCGAACTGACGGTCTTGGCTCCGCTGCCGGCGTCGATGCTGCCGGTATTGGCCCAGACCAGGATGTTGCCGCCGTCGAGGGTGAACACCCGCGACTGGTTCACCAGGAAGTCTCTGGCTACATAGGCACGGATGTCGCCGTCACGCAAGGTGAACAAGCCCTGTACCGCAGATCGCTTCTTGATCGAAGGATCGGCAACACCGACCACGACGCTGCCGCCGGGGGCCAGCAAGTCAATGCCACCTCCCTGTTCGCTCTTGATCTGGCTGGCGAACAGGTTGATGTCGCCGCCACCGATGTTCTTTTGCGGGAACAGGACGCGGATCGCTGCCCGGCCTTGCTCGTAGCTGGCCTCACCGGCGCCTGCTTCGGCGGCGCGGCCAAAATCGCGCAACAAGACATAAAAACGATCGCGCAGAGCCGCTTCACTGACTTCGCTGCCCACCTTCAGGTAATCGCGGAATGCGCTGTAATCCGGCATACCCCCGGCCAGGGCATATATGCTGGCGCCGGTTTCGGGCAGATAGGGGTTATCGAGGTTGCCGCGCGTGACGATGCCTCGGCTATCTCCGAGATCGATGCTGCCGCCCGCAGTCACTTCGAGATGCCCGGAGCCGCCGAGGGTAAGACCGAGACTGGGGAACAAGCCTCCGTCGTTGTTGTACTTGATATCCCCCGCGACAGCAACGACGCTGACGTCGGCGCTGCTGCCGTGTTGGGCGACTATGCTCAAGTCGGTGATGTTGCCGCCGGCTTCAACGTGGACCGCTTCGTTGAATTCGGCGAAATTGTCGGCGCCTTTTTTGCCAGAAATGTTTCCAGCCAGTGCGACAAGTCGGCTGGGTTCAGTGTCACCGCCATGCCACCCAATTGCCGAGTGCTTGTCAGTAGCGATATTCCGCTTTATCAGTGAAAGAAGGGTGAAGTTCGAACCTGGTTTCGGATTGCGCACGCTGGGCAGCGCGGTTGCTGGAACGTCAAGTTGTCTGACGGCATCCGTGCCGAGGACAATTGAACGCGCGGCCAGCAGGTCGAGTTGGCCATTTTCGCCCGGCGCCTGCGCGACCGTGCCCGCAATGTCGCCGTTGAGCGCCGCCACTTTGACCTTGGCTGGCATAAGGCGTTGGGCCTCGCCATCACCAACACCGTAAAAAGTGTCGCCGGCGTTGAGGTCAATCTTGCCACTCACCGATACGAGGTCGAGTGAGGATGCAGTGCCGTAGGTACCGAAGCGTGCTGCGTTTGAATATTCGCTGTTCTCCGAGCGAGTCGGGTTAGAGTTTGCTACATTGACTACAAAGTTTTCCGCGGTTACCCACATCGGATTGAAGACGTTTCCGAGCGCCACATCGCCGGCTACGACTACTTTCGCCGAGGTGTTGCCCAGCGCGATGCCGACATTCGATGCCAGCGCGTCGGCCTTGATCCGCAGGTGGCCCGTTTCCGAAAAGATCTGGCCACCGGTGACTGTCCCGCCGGCACGAACCGACAGGTCGCCGCCGCCCTGGACCACCGCCTGGTCGGGCTGAGAGACCAAGCCGATTTTGGGCACCCGGCCGTTGGTAGGGATGACTGCCGTGAAGTTCTTGATCTCGGTACCGGCAGCGAGCGCTATGTCGCCGCCGCCGAAGGCGGCCACGCCCTGCTGGAAGGACGCGATGCGCGGCCACCACTGCAAGTTTCTGTTTGCATTTCCGTTGCGGAACAGCCACTGGTTAATATGGCGCTGATCAGGCTCGGTTTCGTCTTCGGGCGTCGTGCCGGTCTTGATCATTACGATGCGTTCGCCTGCCGTCAGCGTGAGATTGCCACCACCGTTGGGAAAGATTGAAGCGATACCGGTCAGCGCCGACCCCCCGACCGCTATCGGCGTAAAACCAGTCGGATGGGTGCTGGCGGCAGCGGCAACACCGGCAGTGAATACCGCAGCCCGGTTCAGAAGCCTGATGTCTTTGCTTGCCGCCAGGTCGATGCTGCCGGTGCCGGTACGCACCAGCTTGTTGTTGTCCAGCGACAGATTGCCAGTGCCGGCTGCAGCATTCGTCATCAGCGGCGCAGCGGCGGCGGCATCGGCGCCCGCCACCAGACGGTAGTACCAGGACTGACCGCTGATGGCCAGCCTGGCGTCGCGGGACACCGCCGTATTGGCGCCATTCACGACAAAACCGTCGCTAAGCGTGCCGTTGATGTTCAGGTTGCCCTGTGCGCGGACAGTCAGTACTCCGGCTTCGTCGGCGAAGCGCAGGGCTTGCAAGTTGATGTCGTTGCCGATCGTCAGGTCGCCCGTGCTGAAGATTTCAACGCCGGCGCGGACGTGAGTGGCGGGCCCGGTAAAGCCAAGAAGCGAACGCATAGCATTCACATTAGTTGGCGAAAAGAGCGGGCTCACCGCGTTCGATATGCTTGTGCCGTTCAGGGCGAGGTTTGTCACGGTCGGTGACGCGTTGCTGTCGGTGAGCGTGGCATTTCCAGCAGATGTGAAGGTCTTGACGATTTCGGCGCCAACATCGCTGGCGCCAAGTACCGTACCGGCCAGTTGAATGTTGAGGTCGCTGGCGCTGTTGAAGGAGGTGGATGTCGTCGCCGCTGCGCGGAAATTAACCTTGCCCCCCGTCGCCACGCTGCCGTCGGCCGCGCCAACACTGATTACACTGCCGGTGCTTGTCACGACTTTGCCTGTGCCACTGGCGGAGAGTTCAATCTGTCCACCCTGGCCACGCGTGCCGGCATTCGACGTGTTGGTCACCACCTCGCTGGCCCTGGCTTGCAGTTGCCCATCGAGCACGATGTCGCCGTTGCGTCCGTACAGGCCGATCCTGCCTCCTTTGGTTCCCGATGCATCGATTACACCGGTGGTGCCGACGGTTATGCCGCCGTTATCTGCCGAGATCGTCACATTTTCGGCAGTAATGCTCTTGGTCAGATTCAAATTGCCGGCCCTGGCGCGAATATCCCAACTGCCCGATAAGTGATGTTTGCCATCGGCATCGGTTACGGCGTCGACCAGCGTGTCGAGCCCGGTGACCTGCGCATCGACCTTCAATGCGCCTTGTTGCGCATCGCTGGCCGCAGAACCGAGCAACGTTCCAGTTGCAGCAGAGACCGTGCCGTTCTGCGCGACGAGCGAAATGGTTCCCGCATCGCCACCCTTGGCGTCGGCGGATACTGATACCACGGCGCCGCTATCCGTGCTGACGTTGCCCGTATCAGACTTCAGCGTAACCGAGCCGCCGGAGGCGTACGCATAAGTATCGTTAAAGGCAACATTTACGCCCTCTGCGGCAACGTAGGCGTTCCTCAGTACTTTCACATAATCGGTACCCGCCAGCGTCAGCTTGCCAGCGGCAGCGCTGATCGTGCCCGAAACGTCGAGCGATTTCGCGCGCAGTTCGAGCTTGCCGCCCAGGCCGGCATCGCGGGTGACGTTGCTGGTATTGATATGGCGGCTGACAGCAGTGGCGCCGCTGGCGGTCAGCAGGTGGTCGGCAGTGCCGATGGTAACGACCCGGCCGGCGTTGATCGACAGAGCGGCAGTTGTACCATTACCTCCATAAACCACATTGTCAATGCCGGCAAGCCCGTTGTCGGCGGCGTTGTCGACGGCAGTTACTCCCTTGCCGGCGAATCGCAGATCACCGGTGGAGGTGAGATTGACTTGCGAGAAACCGCGCATGGCGAAGCTGGTTTTCTCGTTGCCGCGCATGACGCTAACGCCGTTGTTATCGACATCGACATTTGTCGCAAAAGTGATGCTTTCGGAGTTTACGTTCAGCGTGCCGCTACCCAGTCCGCTGTTGGTGAATTTGGCACTGGACGGATTCGGGTTGTCGAACACCACGCTCTCCGCAGTGATAGTCGCTGCGTCGGTCCCGTGGCCGGCGATGCCTGCTACGCCAACGATCAGTTCCTTGAGGTCCGCCGTGCCGAGAGTCGCATTGCCATACAGATCGAGGGTAGTGTAGCTGGTCAGGCGCAACTGATCGGCTCGGGAAAAACGGGCTATGTCGCTATTGTCCAGAGTCAAACCCTCGGCCGGTGTACTGCCGTCTCCCACGATATTGATGCGCCCGGCGCCGATGGTAATTGCACCGCCGCTTCCGCGAGCGCCGTCGCTTTGGCGTTTGCCGAGCGAAATCGAACCGTCCAGCCTACTTGTATGTGTTGCGTCGAAGATCAAAGAATTGCCAGCGAGAAACGTGCCAGCCTCAATATTCAGATCGCCCTTGGCCTGGATGACGCTACCTCTGCCGGTAACAACACGCGATACCCTAGCCTGATCACCTTCCGCTGCACGCAGGAAGGCTCCGTAGTTATCCACATTGACAACATCTGCACCTGGAATTGGGTTGAGCTTGATATCCCTGGTTTCAGCGCTGCCTCTCGTGTCGATATGGCTGCCGATCGTCACTGTCAGATTTTTCGACGACGTTGCCATCAGTTCAGAACCGGTCAGGGCGCTGCCGCTATTGCTGATCTGCACGTTGGTGGCAATAGTGTCTATGTATGTCGTGGCGCCGCTGACTTTTCTTACGCCGCCGAGTAGCAGGCTGGATGCGCCAAGTTCATTCAATTTGGTCTGGTCGAGCACCGACCAGCTTGCATCCGGAGCCGTGGAGTTATCGGTGATCAGCAGCTTGGGTCCGGCGAGGTCAAGTTCGAGGCCACGCCCAGCACGTGCGCGGCCGTCGGCGGCAGCAATCTCAGCCTGGCGCATGGCAACGATAGCCGGATCGAAAACGAGGCTGTTGCGACCGATGGCCGTCAATTGGCCGGCGTCACCGGGCAGGTTGGCGCCGGCCGTATCGTAGAAAAACTCACTGGCGGTGGTGGTGACGTATTTTGCGCGTTTCGCAGTCACACTGTTGTTGGCCAGCTCCAACGTCAGCGGTCGCTGCGAATAGGGCGTAGAACTGCCGTCGGCGTTGGCCGCGAGACGCGTGCCTGAGACCAGCCAGGAGCCCTCGGCTTGGGTCCTCGTGCGGTTTAGCACCCCGTCGTTGGTCGTCTTGACGGAAACCAGATAAGCGCCCGGCAACAGGGCGTAACGCGCTGGCAGCAGGGCGTAGGTGCCGCTGACACGGGATGGATTGGTGGCCAGCGATATGCTGTCACCAGCCTTCAGTGAAGGTAACGGCGAATAGCTTGAGCCGGCAGCGGTAACGTTACCGTACTGCTGCAAACCGCTATCGGTGGCCGAAAAACCTTTCCAGTTCGGGACGATGGCAAATGTCGTGGTTGATGCCACCAAGGCATCACTCTTGCCGCCCGGGCCTGCCGTAAATTCCCAGGCTACGGCTTCGCCGCCACCGGAAAGGTCGAGCTTGGCGCCGTTGGCGACTGTGCTTTGGGTGGCGTCAATGCGGATTGATTTGGCAGGTGCAGCCAGAATATCGTAGGTGGTGGCAAGAAGCGACCTGTCGCCAGGGTTCCAGGTCGTTGCCTCATATTTCCATTTGGTGCCGGATTCGATGGTGTAACCAAATAACAGATCGCGATCCGCAGCCACTGACGTCAGGCTGTCGGGCCCGAGTGTCACCGCGCCACCAGGTGCGTTGAACACAATTTCTCCTAGCGGCGCCGCCACTGTTCCCTGGTGATCGATGGTCGCAGCGGCGAATTCGAGGCGGCCGGCAGGCGAGAGTGAAACGTCGACCACCGCGTTGGCTGGCCGGGTGATGGCAATGCGACCTGCAGGATCGGACATCAGGTCGACACGAAAATCACTGTAGGTGGCTGGACTCAGCCGCGCAGCCGACAACTCCACGTTACCGGAGGCGCTCATCTGCCCGTTGAACAAACGGCCGTCCGTGCGCTGGGCGACCACGTTGGCAATGCTGTCGAAGTGCATCTCGCCACGGCTGACAAAGCGGCTGCTACCGAATCCATTCCAGCTGAAGCTGCCGACCAGTCCGATGTCCAGAGCCTCTACCGATGCCTGCGCGTTGCCGATGCTTGCGGCAATAGGAGTGCCGGCATTGGGCGAGAAGTTGCCGATTTGCGCGGCAGCGGATTTCAGTG
>JAYSZS010000219.1:0-4303 GCA_043737935.1 Propionivibrio sp.
CCTGCAAACCCGACTCGCACGCGACCCTTTACGAATGGGTTGCAGATCGCGCGCGCCATGGGGAGGTAACACGTGTCGTGCATCCTCGACGAATCGGTACGAAGCAGGTCACCGAGACCTACCGCTTTGTGAATCAGGTTCCTCTGCGCCATACCGACGATGCCTTGAGGGTCAACGGGTTCGATCTCGTCACCGAGCTCATCAAGCACATTTCACTGCGTCGTCTGGAACCTGGGTCCCTGCTTGATCTGATCTCCACTGGAGCCTGCGAATTCGACATCCCTGAGTGGCTGTACGATATGGACACCCCGGGCCACTACATGCTCCGCATCAAGACGGTTAGTGTCAGCATTCCTTGCGTCATCGAGCCCTACGCCAGCGTGAACTGCAAACTGACGCTGCTGAAGAACGAGACCCGACATGCGCCCTCCAGTTCCGTCAGCTATCCTAAAGTCCGGGACGATCTTCGCGTTTCACAAACTGCCGCTACGCATCTACCTGGCGGCGGTTATCCTCTTCGCCAATGCGGTGAAGAGCATTTCCGCCCTACAAATGGCCCGCGATTTAGGCGTACAGCCTAAAACGGCGTATGGGTTAATCCACAAGATCCGCGAAAGCTTGTTGGTCGGGCGTAACGACTCGGCGCTGGCCTTGCGGGTTCGAGATCCTCGCGGTACTGTGGCATGGTGGGCACGAACGGGTTGACGTTGCCGTACCGGATTCGCTTGAGATAGCGATTGCTTGTCCGCGCGGGGGCTTGACGATTGACCTCCCAAGCCAGGGCAATTGCACTCGAAAAGCATTAACCCCATAAAATGCCATTGTCGTTGACCCACCAAAAAAGCCGTTTACAATCATCAACTTATGCATATGTCTTGTAAACTCTGGTGAATTCTGCTCTACTCTCGTTTTTTGCACGAGAGAAAAATGGTCCCGAAGAAGAAAAGTTTGGTCGTTTGCCTTGACGAGATTGATGATCCAAGAACGGGTCCGGCACGCGTGACGCCGAATCCTCACACCGCCTTGCAGCAAGCGTTTCCGGGAAGCAACTACGAAAATATCGATGTAACGCCACGCAACCAACTGAATCTATTCGATTATTAACCGGACAGCAGTGAAAATTTATAGGGTTGACGGCATAAGGAGCATTGGCTTTATTGGCGCTGCCTCCCTAGAATGAACATATTCAAACCGCGCGGAGCAATATCGCCATGACTGACCTTTCCATTGCCAAAAAACTCATGCCCTACAAGCCCAGGCACAAGGTGCGCTTTGTTACCGCGGCAGCGCTCTTCGACGGGCATGATGCATCAATCAACATCATGCGCCGCATCCTCCAGTCGACCGGCGCCGAGGTCATCCACCTGGGACATAACCGCTCGGTGCAGGAGATCGTCAATGCCGCATTGCAAGAAGACGTACAGGGCATCGCCATCACTTCCTATCAGGGTGGCCATGTCGAATTCTTCAAATACATGATCGATTTGCTCAGGGCTGGCGGCGGCGAGAAGATCAAGGTCTTCGGCGGCGGCGGCGGCGTCATCGTTCCGTCCGAAATCGCTGAATTGCACGCGTACGGTGTAACGCACATCTATTCGCCCGATGACGGCGCGACACTGGGCCTGCAGGGAATGATCAACGAGCTCGTTGCGCAAAGCGATTTTGATTACGACCTCGACGGCGCCGCGCCGCAGGGGGCAGACGCCGTGCTGAAGGCTCTGGCCGCCGGGGATCGGCGGCAGTTGTCGCGCATCATTACCGGCCTCGAAAACGGGGCGTACAGCGCCGAGATCAAGCAGGCCATCCTTGACGCAGCCAAGCCGCTCAAGACTCCTGCGCTGGGCATTACCGGAACCGGCGGCGCCGGCAAGTCGTCGCTGACCGACGAGCTGGTACGCCGCTTTCGTCTCGATCAGGGCGACCAGCTCAAGCTGGCCATCGTCTCCATCGATCCCTCGCGCAAGCGCACCGGCGGCGCCCTGCTTGGCGACCGCATTCGCATGAACGCCATCGATCATCCGAACATCTACATGCGTTCGCTGGCCACCCGCGCTACCGGCTCGGAAATTTCCGCCGCCTTGCCCGAAGTCATTGCCGCCTCCAAGCTGTCCGGCTTCGATCTGGTGATCGTCGAGACCTCGGGTATTGGTCAGGGCAACGCGGCGATTGTTCCCTTCGTCGATGTTTCGCTGTATGTGATGACGCCGGAATTTGGCGCGGCCAGCCAGCTTGAAAAAATCGACATGCTCGATTTCGCCGACTTTGTGGCAATCAACAAATTTGACCGCAAGGGCGCCGACGATGCGCTGCGTGACGTGCGCAAGCAGTACCAGCGCAACCGCGAGCTGTTCACCACCGCCAGCGATGAAATGCCCGTCTTCGGCACCATGGCGGCGCGTTTTAACGACGATGGCGTCACCGCGCTGTATCAGGCGCTGGCTCCGGCGCTGCACAGCAAAGGCCTGGAACTCACTGCCGCCAGGTTGCCGAAAGTCACGGTCAAGGCCTCGTCGCACGGTCGGGCGATTGTTCCTGCCGAGCGCAGCCGTTACCTGGCCGAGATCGCCGAAAGCGTGCGCGGCTACCACAAGCACACCGCCGCACAGTCGCGCATCGCGCGCGAACGGCAAGCGCTGCGCATCGCCAAGAAAATTTTTGAAGACTGCCAGAAGGACGCCGGGAGTTTTGACGAACTGATAGGCGCCAAGGAGGGTGAGCTGACCCCTTCTGCGCGCAAGCTGCTCGACATGTGGCCGAAAACCGTCGAGCTTTACAGTGCCGACCAATACGTGGTCAAGATTCGCGACAAGGAAATCCGCACCGCGCTGACCTCCGAATCCTTGTCGGGCACCAAGATCCGCAAGGTTGCCCTGCCCCGCTTCGACGACGAGGGCGAAACACTGAAGTTCCTGATGAAGGAAAACGTTCCCGGTTCCTTCCCCTTTACCGCCGGCGTTTTTGCCTTCAAGCGCGAAGGCGAGGACCCGACGCGGATGTTTGCCGGCGAGGGCGACGCGTTTCGTACCAACCGCCGCTTCAAGCGGGTCTCCGAAGGGATGCCGGCGCATCGACTATCGACGGCCTTCGATTCGGTCACACTCTACGGCTGCGACCCCGATTTGCGCCCGGACATTTACGGCAAGGTCGGCAACGCCGGCGTCTCGATTGCCACGCTGGACGACATGAAGGTACTCTTTGAAGGCTTCGAGCTGTGCGCGCCGAATACCTCAGTGTCGCTGACCATCAACGGCCCGGCGCCGGTCATCCTGGCCTTCTACTTCAATGCCGCGTTTGATCAGCAGATCGCCAAATTCAATGCCGACAATGGCCGCGATCCGACCGAGGACGAAATCGAGAAAATACGCGCCTGGACGCTGGCAACGATACGCGGCACCGTGCAGGCCGACATCCTCAAGGAAGACCAGGGCCAGAATACCTGCATATTCTCGACCGAATTTGCGCTCAAGATTATGGGCGACATCCAGGAATTCTTTGTACACCACAAAGTGCAGAATTTTTACTCGGTGTCGATTTCCGGCTATCACATTGCCGAAGCCGGCGCCAACCCGATCAGCCAGCTCGCCTTTACGCTGTCCAACGGTTTTACCTACGTTGAAAGCTATCTGGCGCGCGGCATGCAGATCGACGATTTCTCGCCGAATCTCTCGTTCTTCTTCAGCAACGGCATGGACCCGGAATACTCGGTGATCGGCCGTGTTGCCCGGCGCATCTGGGCGGTCGCGATGAAGAACAAATACGGCGCCAACGAGCGCAGCCAGAAACTCAAATACCACATCCAGACCTCCGGCCGCTCGCTGCACGCCCAGGAAATGGATTTCAACGATATCCGCACCACCCTGCAGGCACTGATCGCCATCTACGACAACTGCAACAGCCTGCACACCAACGCCTACGACGAAGCGATCACGACGCCGACCGAAGAATCGGTGCGGCGCGCCATGGCCATCCAGCTCATCATCAACCGCGAGTGGGGTCTGGCCAAGAACGAAAACCCGAATCAGGGCGCCTTCATCATCGACGAGCTGACCGATCTCGTCGAAGAAGCGGTGCTCAAGCAATTCGAAGCCATCAGCTCGCGCGGCGGCGTGCTCGGCGCCATGGAAACCGGTTTCCAGCGCAGCAAGATCCAAGAGGAGTCGCTATATTATGAGCATAAAAAGCACGATGGCTCGTACCCGATCATCGGCGTCAACACCTTTCTCAACCCGAAGGGCAACGCCCAGGTCGACATTGAAATGGCCCGCTCGACGGAAGAGGAAAAGCAGAGCCAGCTTGCGCGCCT
>JAYSZS010000220.1:0-4302 GCA_043737935.1 Propionivibrio sp.
CCTTCAGCTCGCAGAACTGTTACCGCAACTTGAGCGCGGGATCAATATGACGGAGCTGATGAAATGAATCAAGTGAGTGCCGAGCGGGTAATCGATGGCCGTAGCATGGAGTCGCCTGAGCCATTCGTGCAGACCATGGAGGCGCTGGACACGATCAAGCCGGGCCAGAAGGTTCTGCTTATTGTTGGACGCGAGCCGATTCCGCTCTACCGGGCACTGGAACTGAACGGTTTCTCCTGGCAGACCGAGCGTCTGCCGAACGGGTCGGTCGAGGTCCTGATCTGGCACAGGAAGTCCTGATGCGATGGTTCCCATGGTTTTCATGTCCACGTTGCGGCGGAGACTGAGCGCAAGTGCAGGCCTTACTCTCGTATGATCAGTCGCCACCGCTCGGAGCACCCTTACGCTTCTTCCTGACGGCGCCCTTTTTCGGCATCCTCGCCGGTCTGCTTTTGTTATGGAGTGGGCCGGAGGCCCTTGCCGCGCGCTGGACGCCCGCTGCTCTGGCGCTCACGCATCTGATTACCGCCGGATTCATGCTGCAAGTGATGCTTGGTGCGCTGATGCAGATTCTGCCCGTTCTGGTTGGCGCCAACATGGCCACACCGATGCGCGTGGCGACTGTCGTTCATGCCGCAATAACTCTGGGTGCGTTGTTCCTGGTCGCCGCTTTCCTGAGTTTTTCACCTTTATTGTTCAAGCTGGCGGCTTTGTTTTCCGGTCTTGGCGTGGCCTGTTTCGTCGGCTTTGCCGCGCAGGCACTGCACGGCATTGCGTCGACCAATCCTACAACTCAGGGACTGAAGCTTTCTCTGCTCGGTTTAAGCGTGACGGTGGTCATGGGCATATTTCTGGCGGTGTCGCTGGGCTGGTCGTTCAATTTGCCGCTAATGTTGCTGGCCGATATTCATCTGGGCTGGGGATTCGTGACCTGGGGCGTGGTCCTGCTAGCCGCCGTCGGTTATGTGGTGGTTCCCATGTTTCAGCTCACGCCCGCGTATCCTGACTGGTTCACCCGGCGCTTTTCATTTTCGGCGCTGGCCGTGCTGGTACTGTGGACGATGGCCGAATTCTGCCAGTGGGTTCACGCCTCGGCGCTGCTGGGTGCGGCGCTGGTTGCCCTGGTGGCGCTGTTTGCCGGGGTCACGCTGAGCATCCAGCGGTGTAGCAAACGCGCCCGCTTCGATGCGACCCAGCATTTATGGCAGTTTTCCATGTTGAGTGTGCTTGCCGCCTGCGCGGTGTGGCTGGCCGCTAGAACATTCCTGGCCGAGTGGGTGGCTTGGCCGGTGTTGTGCGGTGTGCTCCTGCTCTTTGGCGGATTCATGTCGGTCATTGTCGGCATGCTCTACAAGATTGTTCCCTTTCTGGTCTGGTTGCACCTGCAGAATCTGGGGCAGGGAAGGGTGATGGCACCCAACTTGAAAAAGATCATTGCCGAGCACGTAATGGACCGCCAGATGCTGGCACATTTTACCTCATGTGCCTTGCTGCTGCTGGCGGTGTTGTGGCCGCTCTGGTTTGTTTACCCGGCTGGGCTGGCCGTGCTGGTGGCCAGCGGAGGGCTGTTGCGCAACCTGTTGTCCGCGCTGTCTGTCCATCGTGAACATCGGCTGAAAATCGAGTCTGTAATCTGTAATACGTGCCGATGATTTACCTCGCGCTTAAAAATCTGCATGTGCTTTGCGTGGTCGTCAGCGGTTCAGGATTTTTCATGCGTGGTCTGTGGATGCTGACGGATTCACCCCGGCTGAATCTACGCTCGGTTCGGGTTGTTCCTCACGTTGTCGACACGCTGCTGCTGGGTAGTGCGATTGCCATGGCTGTGATCAGCGCCCAGTACCCCTTGGCGCAAGACTGGCTGACGGCAAAACTGATCGGGCTGCTGGTCTATATCCTGTTCGGCATGATGGCGCTCAGGCGCGGCAAGAGCAAAATCACGCGCGGCATTTTCTTTGCCGCCGCCCTGCTGGCTTTTGCCTACATTGTTTCGGTGGCACTCACGCGCAGCCCGCTCGGCGTCTTTTCTTAGCGAGGTGTTTCATCCGCCGCAATGGACATGGTTTAAACTAGGCCGATCGATAGTACGCCACGGGACGCTTTGAGTGCATGAACTCCTTTTCCAAAAACCTTGTTTTTGATCCGCCAATCATCCGTCGTTTCGATGTCAATGGCCCGCGCTACACGTCTTATCCGACGGCGGATCGATTTGTCGAAACTTTCAACGCCGAGTTGAGCAAACACTGGCTGCAGCATCGTATAAGCGGCGCCAGCCGTCAGCAGCTTTCCCTGTACTTCCACATCCCGTTTTGCAACACCATCTGCTACTACTGTGCGTGCAACAAGATCATCACCAAGGATCACGGGCGGTCAGCCAAGTATCTGAAGTATCTAGGCAAGGAACTGGCGCTGCAAAGCAGCTATCTGGAGGACGGCGATAACGAAGTCGCACAGTTGCACTGGGGCGGAGGGACGCCAACCTTCCTCGCGCACGATGAAATGCGCCAGTTGATGGCGTCGACACGCAAGCACTTCCGCCTGGTCGACGATGGCGAATACTCGATCGAAGTCGATCCGCGCAAGGTCGATCGCGCGACCGTCGAAGTGCTGGGAGAACTGGGATTCAACCGCATGAGCGTTGGCGTGCAGGACTTTGACGAAAGCGTCCAGCAGGCGGTTAACCGAATCCAGAGCGAGGCGGAGACCTTTGCCGTGATCGATGCCGCACGCGCCAACGGCTTCAAGTCGATCAGCATCGACCTGATCTACGGACTGCCCAGGCAGACGGTCAGTGGATTCAGGCACACGCTGGATCGCATCATTGCGGCCAGCCCGGATCGTCTGTCGATCTACAATTACGCGCATCTGCCGAGCCTGTTCAAGCCGCAGCGACGCATTCTTGAATCCGACATGCCGACGGCCGAAGCGCGCCTGCAGATTCTCTCGATGGCCATCAGCAAGCTGACCGAGGCCGGCTATGTTTTCATCGGCATGGACCACTTTGCCAAGCCCGATGACGAGCTGGCCATTGCCCAGCGCCAGGGGCGGCTGCACCGCAATTTCCAGGGGTATTCCACGCATTCGGATTGCGACATGCTGTCCTTCGGCATCTCGTCGATCAGCAAGGTGGGGCCGAGCTACTGTCAGAACGTGAAGACGCTCGACGAATATTACGAACGCCTCGACGGCGGACTATTGCCCGTTTTTCGCGGCATCGAACTGGATGCCGACGATCTACTGCGACGTTCGATCATCCAGTCGCTGATGTGTCACTTCGAGCTATCGCTGGAATCGGTCGAAGCCGCGCATGGGATCGATTTCAGAACCTACTTTGCCGCCGAACTTGAGGCGCTGCACGAGATGGTACAGGCCGGTCTGGTGCGCGTTGAAGACAGGTGGATTGTCGTCCTTCCTCCGGGGCGCATGCTGGTGCGGGCAATCTCGATGGTGTTCGACAAGTTCCAGCGCGCCGACCAGGAGAGCAAGCGCTATTCGAAGGTGATTTGAGGCTGCGATGCATGGAAAGGACGGGTTTCGGCCCGTCCTATCGAGCGTACTTTCTATTGTGTCGCAAACAAAACAAACTAGCCAAGGTAAAGGCAACGCCGCATCCTCCACGCAAGACATGAATGATCAGTCAAACGAATCATCAGTCAAACGTAGTGGGCATCTGATTGTTCGGGAAAGGAAAATATTGCCCCTTGGCGACCATATGATTCCAATTCCTCATGGCATGGATATGCTTCCAAGGTCGTAACCCGTTACTGGTTAACTGTCGGTGACGATCCTTTGCTGCCGGTCGAAGCTCTCTGGCTAAACGACCGGATTCGCAGCGTAACCAGCCGTTCAGGTTTAGAATTTCAATGAGTGTTATCGGCATGAGCGGACGTAGCCGCAGAGTTGGCAGGCCAGTTTTGAGAGGCCGGTGTACCTTCGATACCCGCCATTCGCAGTAACCTCCAATCAAGTCCAACAATATTGCCAACTAGTCTTGCAATAAGGACAGATATGTCCTATTTACGTTCCATGAAAACAAAGCAATTCCTGAAATTCTTGAAGGCCCGCGGCGTCGAAATCATCAAGAATCGCGGAAACGGCGGACATTACCTAGTCAAACTCAACGGCCGGCAGACAACGGTGCCGATGCACGGCGTACCGACTATGCCCCGGAGTTTCTGGATGATATTTGCAAGCAGCTCAATACCCGTCTCTCTCAAGAAACAAAACCCCCTGAGCCTGGTTTTTAGTTCCGTGCTGCCACTGGAGCGATGACGAAGCCCAGTGCCGTGGCTCGGCTCAAAC
>JAYSZS010000221.1:0-1709 GCA_043737935.1 Propionivibrio sp.
GTTGCCCGTTCTTGGATCATCAATCTCGGCAAGGCCAACGACCAAACTTTTCTTCTTCGGGACCATTTTTCTCTCGTGCAAAAGACGAGAGTAGAGCAGGATTCACCAGAGTTTACAAGACATATGCATAATTGATGATTGTAAACGGCTTTTTTGGTGGGTCAACGACAAGGGCATTTTATGGGGTTTATGCTTTTCGAGTGCGATTGCCCTGGGAGTGCCGGCAGCATATCGGTGCCAAGGTCCACAGCGAGAATCTGGATGATGGTCAGTGGCAACGGAATTTTGAACAGCACGAAAGCGAGGTAGGGAATCAGTTCCGAGATGTTTGAAGTCAGGATATAGGTCAGGAATTTGCGAATGTTCTCGAACACCGCTCGCCCCTCTTCTACCGCGTTGACGATGCTGGCAAAATTGTCGTCGAGCAGGATCATGTCGGCGGCTTCCTTGGCGACATCGGTGCCGGATATTCCCATGGCAATGCCGATATGCGCCGTCTTCAACGCCGGCGCATCGTTCACCCCATCGCCGGTCACCGCCACAATCTCGCCCTTGTTTTTCAGCGCCTGAACAACCAGCAGTATCTGTTCGGCGGTGACTCGGGTGAACAGGATTTCCGGGCTGTCCAGGGCAATCTGCAACTGTGCCGCTGTCATCTTGCGCAGCGCTTCGTCGGCCACGATGAGTGGATGTTCGCTGTGCACCAGACCAATTGCGCGCGCGATGGCGAGCGCGGTGTGCGGATGGTCGCCGGTGACCATGATCACCTTGATGCCGGCTGAATGGCAACGCGCCATGGCCTCGGGAACTTCCGGACGGGGCGGGTCCTGAAGCCCGATCAACCCGGAAAAGATCAGCGCACTCTCGCTCGGCGTCTCATTGTCCGGCACGGGGCGACAGGCTAAGGCCAGCACGCGCAGACCTGGTCGGCCATGCTGTCCTGCGCCGCACCGATGCGCTGTCGGGCCGCCGCATCAAGGACGCCCTCTCCGTCACCCCAGCCGGTGCTGACGCAGGGCGGCAGGACGGCTTCAGGCGCGCCCTTGCAGTACAGCCAGCGCTGACCGTCGTGTTAGACGACAACCGACATCCGGCGCCGCTCGCTGTCGAAAGGAATTTCACTGAGCACGGCGGCTTCGCCAAAATCCTGGATGTCCCGGGCGAAGGTGAGCAGGGCGACTTCCATCGGATCGCCGAGCTAGGCGGCCTGTCCATTGCGATGACTGAGTTTGAGGTTATGGCAATGCTCGGCATTGCGCAGCAGAGGCATGGCGGCGGCACCGAGATCGTGCGCATCGGCCGCTCGCGTTGTCCCGGCAAAGAATACCTGCTGCACCGTCATCCGGTTCTGCGTCAGCGTACCGGTCTTGTCGCTGCAAATGACCGTCGTCGAACCGAGGGTTTCAACGGCGGGCAGGTGCCGGATCAAGGCATTTCTTTTGGCCATGCGCTGCGTGGCCATGGCCAGTGACAGGCTGACCGTGGGCAACAGGCCTTCCGGTACATTCGCGACAATGATGCCGATGGCAAACATCAGACTGGTCCAAAAGGGCAGACCGATCAGGGTGCCGATCAGGAAGAACACCAGACCCAGCCCGGTGACAAAAAGGGCCACCAGCTTGGAAAGGCGAGCAATTTCCAGTTGCAGGTGCGAGCTGGTTTTAGCAGCCGACTGGGTCAGGTGGGCGATCTTGCCAAATGCGCTGCGC
>JAYSZS010000222.1:0-4291 GCA_043737935.1 Propionivibrio sp.
CAGTTCGTCGGCCAGCGCCTGATGTGTGGCCAGAATAGGTTCGGGCTTGCCGAGCAGCAGTTTGGCCAGCCGTTGATCAAGGCGTGGGAAGGCGACTTCCTCGACGAGTTGCATCAATTCGGCAATGCGGTCGGCGAGCAGGTGAAAGACGAAGTCGCGGAAAAACGGGCATTGCCGGCGATCAGCGTTTCAAACAGGGCTGTCGGAAGGATGAGCATCTGCAGCGGTGTCTCTGCGATTCCGCGCGCGGTATAGGGCGTGTGACCGAGCAGACAACTGGAGGTGATGACGCAAGAGCCGCCTGGCTCGACGCGGTAGAGTAGCATTTCGCGTCCGGCTGGTGTCGTCTTCACCACCTTGATGGTGCCGGAGATCAGCCGGAGATCAGCAGGGGAAACCTGCGACACGCTTGCCGTTTGGCAAACAGTTCAGTCCCTTCGGCGAGGTTGGCACCGGCAGCCGGCAGGCACAGAGCGGAAATCTCATCTTGCGTTAGCGAGCCAAGGGCAGGGTAGAGCGCCAGCAGCTTGTCTGGCGAGAGTACAGCTGCGATCACTCGGCAATGATTGCCGTCACCGGCGCGTGGTCGGAAGGTCGCTCGCACTTGCGCATTTCGCGCTCGATACCTGCTGCGACGCAGCGATTTGCCAGCGGGGCAGAGAGCAGGATGTGGTCGATACGTAGCCCGTGATTCTTCTGGAAGCCAAGCATCCGGTAATCCCACCACGAAAAGCATTTCTCTGGCTGTTCGAAAAGGCGGAAACTGTCTTTCAATCCCAGATTCAGCAGACGTTGGAAAGCCGCGCGTTCGGGTTCCGAACACAGGATCTGGCCCGCCCAGGCTGCCGGATTATGTACATCGCGGTCGTCCGGGGCGATGTTGAAGTCGCCGGCCAGCGCCAGTTGCGGATTGGCGACCAACTGCTCGCCAATCCAGCTCTCCAGCGCCGCCAGCCAGGCCAGTTTGTACGCATATTTTTCGCTGCCGACGGCCTGTCCGTTGGGGATATAGGCGCAGACGACACGAATGCCGTTCACCGTCGCGGCGAGCAGCCGCTTTTGCGGATCGGGAAAATGCAGGTTGCCGTACTCGACGTCGCTCGGCGTCTCGCGCGTCAGCAGGGCAACGCCGTTGTAGGTCTTTTGCCCGGAGAAAATGACCTGATACCCTGCTGCCTCAATCGCCTGCTGCGGGAAGTTGTGATCTTCGAGTTTGGTTTCCTGCAAGCAAACGACATCCGGCTGTTGCGCGGCAAGCCATTCCAGCAGTTGTGGCAGGCGCACCTTGAGCGAGTTGATATTCCATGCCGCCAGTTTCATCGGGCGAAGGCGCCTGACGGCCGGGTGCCATAGGGGGCTGATTTCGGATAACCGGCCAGGTCGAGCAGGTTGTTCCAGGCGCCAGAATCAAGCCCTTTTAAACTTTGCTGGCCGATGATGAGGCTTGGAACAGCGGCCTCGCTCCCCAGTATCTTGCTAAGTTCAGCCGATTCCTCATTACTCTTCAGCATTTTTTCCGAAAACGGAATGCCGCGTCGATTGAGCATGTCGCGTGCCTGTTTGCACTCGTCAACACAAGTGGCCGCCGTGTACAGCGTGACTGGAAATTTTTCAGCCGCCTGGCGCGTGGCGTAGGGTAACTGCTGTTCGTCAATGCGCTCGCCGGCAGTGATGGTGACGACATGTTTGGCATCGGGCGGCGGCGGCTGGTCGGAAAAGATGGTTTGACCTGTGGCTTTGTCGACCCAGCGATAGGTATTCTGAGCGACGGCGAGCGAAGTCGTTAGCAGGGCAGCGCTTAGAATAATGAGACGTAGCGTTAGCATGGCATTAACCTCCTGAAATTACCCTGGAATCATACCACTGTGCCGGAGCAATGCATCGACCTGTGGCTCGCGACCGCGAAAAGCGCGGAAGTTGTCAAGTGCAGGGCGGGTGCCGCCAACCGACAGGATCTCGTCGAGAAAACGTTTGCCAGTCACCGGGTCGAAGGGATCGCCGGCCTCCTCAAAGGCGGCGTAGCAGTCCGCGGACAGAACCTCGGCCCACTTGTAGCTGAAGTAACCGGCGCCATACCCCCCGGCAAAGATGTGCGAGAAGCTGTTCGGGAGGCGATGCCATTCGGGTGGTACGATGACTGCCACTTCGCGCCGGACTTCGGCGAGCAGGTCGAGAACGCTACTTTGTTCTGCCGGATCGAAGTCGCTGTGCAGAAGCAGGTCGAATAGCGAAAACTCGAGTTGGCGGACGTTCTGCAAGCCGCTCTGGAAGTTTTTCGCTGCCAGCATCTTGTCGAACAGAACGCGTGGCAGGGGGGCGCCGGTGTCGACGTGCGCTGTCATTTGTTGCAGTACGCCCCAGTCCCAGCAATAATTTTCCATGAATTGCGAAGGCAGTTCGACGGCATCCCACTCGACGCCGTGGATGCCCGAGACACCGAGTTCCTCAACCCGCGTCAGCAGGTGATGCAGTCCATGACCGGTTTCGTGGAAGAGGGTGCTGACCTCGTTGTGCGTGAACGTGGCCGGCTTGCTGCCGACCGGGCGAGAAAAGTTGCAGTTGAGGTAGGCGACCGGCTTCTGTATGCCCTCGTTGGCATGACCTGCCACGCGGCGGCGGGCGACTGCCTCGTCCATCCAGGCACCGCCACGCTTGGTTTCTCGGGCGTAAAGGTCGAGGTAGAACTGGCCGATGAGTTCGCCGGCTTTTGCCACGTCGTCCTTTCCCGCATTGGTCATCGAATTTCTTTCGACTTGCGCTTCGATGCGGAAGAAACGCACATCCTCGTGCCAGATGGGGGCGCTATCCGGTTTGATACGCACGCCGAACAGCGTTTCGACGACGTGGAAGAGCCCGGTCAGCACTTTTTCTTCGCCAAAGTATTGCTTCACATCCTGTTCGGAGAAGGCGAAGCGCGCTTGCAGCAACTTCTCCGAGGCGTAACCGACATCCCAGGGTTCAAGGTTTTCCAACCCAAGTTCCTGGCGTGCGAAAGCGCGCAGTTCAGCAATATCCTGCTCGGCAAACGGCCTGGCCTTGATCGCCAGGTCGCGCAGGAAGGCCAGCACCTGCACTACCGATTCGGCCATCTTGGGTACCAGCGAGACTTCGGCATAATTGTTGTAGCCTAGAAGTTGTGCGGCTTCGCGGCGCAGCTCGAGAATGCGCCGGATGAGTGGTGTGTTGTCGAGTTCGCTCGGGCCGAATTCAGCCGCACGTGTGGCATAGGCGCGGTACATCGCGGCACGTAGCCGGCGGCTGTCGGCGTACTGCATGACGGGCAGGTAGGACGGCATGTGCAGGGTGAACTTCCAGCTCGCCGGCGTGCCCGGTTCAGCATGCTTTTGCGCGGCCTCGCGGGCAGCCTGTTTGACCTCGTCGGGCAAGCCGGCCAGTTCGGCTTCGTCGCTGACGATTTCGGCAAAAGCATTTGTCGCATCGAGCAGATTTTCGGAAAACCTGGCCGCCATGCGAGCCATTTCTTCCTGAATCGCCTGGAAGCGCGGCTTTTTTTCCTCGGACATTTCGGCGCCGGAAAGGCGGAAATCGCGAATCTCGTTATCGACAATCCTGCGCCGGGCAAGTGACAGTTGCGGGTACTCGGCACTTTCCCGGATCGCCTTGTACATGGCGAAAAGCTTCAGGTTCTGACCAAGCTCGGCGTAGAAGCGGCTGACTTCGGGCAGCATGTCATTGTAGGCTTCGCGCCACTCAGGTAGATCATTGACCGAGTGCAGATGTCCGACGATACCCCAAGCGCGTGAGAGGTGCTCGATGCCGTCGGCGAGCGGAGCCGCAAAGTCATTCCAGGTGGCAGCAACATGCTCGGTAGTCAATTGTTCGACAACCGCGCGCGCCTGAGCCAGTAGTTCACTGACGGCCGATTGTACAATAGTAGGGGTAATAACATCAAAGTGGGGTAGACCGGTAAAATCGAGCAGGGCGTTGGCATTCATGGAATCTCTTGAATATAGGCAAGTTGAGGGCAGTCGCAGCCGCCCCCGGGGTGGTTACGGGCGCGGTTCGACAAGGTCGCGATATGCATGCCATGAGGCGTGGCCGAGTAGCGGCATCGTGATCACCAGCCCGAAAAGCAGCGTGGCGAAGCCAATCAGCGTCAGGGACACGACCAGCGCCGCCCACAGCAGCATGACGTCGAGATTGAGCACCACGGCGCGCAGGCTGGTAATCATCGCGGTTACGAAGTCGACGTCACGGTCAATCAGCATCGGTATCGAAACAGCGCTGATGGAAAAAACGAGCAAAGACAGACCGCTGCCGGCGACGAACC
>JAYSZS010000223.1:0-4282 GCA_043737935.1 Propionivibrio sp.
CGTGTTGACCATCCCTTGCGCCACCCGGATACAAAGGAGTCAATCGCCAACTTCACCCGCGTCGAAAGCTTTGGCTATCCCGTCATGGGGTGGGTAAAAGTCATCATCGACAGCGAATCCCCGACGCTCTTTCGCTTCGAAGCGCGGCCATACAAGACAAACTGATTGTTCAAAACCTGTTGTTGAATAGCAACTCGGGCAATAAGCGGCGTTGTTGCCGCTCACGGTTGCCGATCAGTCGTCGTGCTCGCACTCACCCTCGTGAATATGCCCGTGCTCGATCTCCTGCGCACTGGCCGGGCGCACATCAGTCACCGTACAGGTAAAAATCAACGCCATGCCGGCCAGGGGATGATTACCGTCGAGTACTACTTTGTCATCGGCAATTTCGGCAACGCGATAAATCATGATATCGTCATCATCATCACTGTCCGGCACGCCCTCGAACTGCATGCCGACTTGCAACTCCTTGGGAAAACCTGTACGCGGTTCAATCTGGATCAGTTCGGCATCATATTCGCCGAAAGCATCGTCCGGCTGCATTTTTACAACGACCGACTCACCAATCTTTTTCTCCTGAACGGCTTCTTCAATCATCGGAAAAATATCATCGTAACCACCGTGCAGGTAAACCAGCGGTTCCTGACCGGCATCGACGAGTTCACCATCGGGATCGGTCACACTGTAGTCGAGGGTAACGACGGTGTTTCTTACAACTTGCCTATTCATGAATTGAGTTCCTTCACCACGCGCAGAACATCCAGCGCGTGACCTTTGGCATTGACTCCGTAAAGCGCGATGCGGAGAACACCTTGTTTGTCGATGACGAAAGTCGAACGTACGATGCCGTATCTTTTGACACCATCAACTTCTTTCGCCTGCCACACACCATACTGCTTGCACGCCGCGCCCTCGGAATCCGACAGCAGGCAAACGGAAATACCATGCTTGTCGCGAAATTCGGCGTGCTTGATGCACTCGTCACGGCTGATGCCGATGACGGTGCATTGGTGACGCAAAAACTCATCCTCATGATCAGAAAAATCGGTGGCTTCGAGCGTACAGCCCGGTGTGTCATCTCTTGGGTAAAAAAATAGAATGACATTGTTCTTGCCTTGAAACTGGGCAATATCAATAGGCACCATATCCGCATCGGGGAGGACGAACATCGGTGCCGCCTGTCCAACTTTCAGCATTTTGACTCCTCAATGAACCAACTCATGCGCAGCAAAGCGAAAGGGGCAGTCGAATTCTAACCAAGCTTCCTGCATCTGACTACAACAAATCCAAGCCTACATCACGCTACAATAGTCACGCGGAAAAGCAAGCATTTCTTTCAGTTCAATTAATGAAACCCATCCATTGACCACCGGCAATGGAAATGATTCGAGCATCCAGACAAGGAAAATTCATGACACCCATTCTACGAGCAATGCGCACGCTACCCGTGCTGGCCCTGATAATTGCCATTCCGTCATTTGCAGCACCGATGATCGTTGAACTTTCAGCCGAAGCGAGCCGACCCGCCGTCAACGATCTGATTCATGTGACGGTCTCGGCAGAAGCCACCGGAACAACGCCAAGCGATTTGTCCAGACAGGTCAACAGTCTGATCGCGGACGCTCTGAAAACCGCCAGGGCCTACCCCGGCGTAAAATCGCAGAGCGGCGGCACCAGTACTTACCCGATCTACTCGAAAGGCGGAAAGATCGAAACGTGGCGCATGCGTTCGGAACTTTCACTGGATTCCGGCGACAGCGCCGCTTTGTCCGAACTGCTTGGCAAACTCCAGACCTCGCTCGGGGTCTCCAATCTTGTCTTGCAACCTTCTCCCGCGACCCGCAAGAAGGCTGAAAACGAAGCGATGCTCGACGCCATCACGGCGTTCAAGGATCGCGCCAGGGTGATTGCAGACGCCCTGGGTAAACCCTATCGAATCAAGCAACTCTCGGTCAATACCAGCGGAAGATTCGTTCAGCCGATGTTCCGTGCCGCGGCCGAGGCGATGGTGGCGGACGCGGCCCCGATGCCGATGGAAGCAGGCGAGTCGCAGGTCAGCGCAACCGTCTCCGGACAAATCGAACTCGAATAGGACTCAGTTAAATAACCTGCTATTTCTTTTTTTCGGAAGCAGATATCTCTGGGCTTTTGTCCGGCTTCGATTTCTCCGGCTGAGATTTTTCCGGGATCTGGACGAAGACCTCGTCCTGTTTGATCATGCCCAGTTCGAAACGCGCGCGCTCCTCGATGGCGTCGTATCCCTGCTTCAGATCGCGTACTTCGGCATCCAGCCCGGCATTGCGCACTTCGAGCTTTTTGTTGGCCTCTTTCTGTTCCTGCAACTGACGGTCGACCTCCCAGACCCGCAGCCACCCCCCCTTGCCTAGCCACAGCGGATACTGCAACAGCAAAAGCAGGGCGACCAGCACAACAGAGAGCCAGCGCATAATTTTGGCGAGCTGTCAAGGTGAGGAGGAAAGGCGACGAACGTTGCGCCGGTTTTTCACCTGACGCCTCACGCCTCACTTCTCACTTGAGGTTGTAGAACGCTTCAAGACCGGGATAACCGGCCGTGTCGCCAAGGTCTTCTTCGATGCGCAGCAACTGGTTGTACTTGGCGATTCGATCCGAACGCGACAGCGAGCCGGTCTTGATCTGCAAAGCGTTCATGCCAACGGCAATGTCGGCAATGGTACTGTCTTCGGTTTCGCCTGACCGATGAGAAATGACGGCGGTGTAACCTGAGCGTTTGGCCATTTCAATGGCGGCGAAGGTTTCCGAAAGGGTGCCGATCTGGTTGATCTTGATCAGGATCGAATTGGCAATGCCCTGCTTGATGCCTTCCTTGAAGATTCGTGTATTGGTTACGAAAACGTCGTCGCCGACGATCTGGATTTTCTTGCCCAGACGCTCGGTCAGCAGCTTCCAGCCGTCCCAGTCGCCTTCGGCCATCCCGTCTTCGATCGAAATAATCGGGAAGGCATCAGCAAGATTCGCCAGATAATCAACGAGCTGCACAGAGGTGAGTTGCAAGCCTTCGCCAGCCAGATGGTATTTTCCATCCTTGTAGAATTCGGACGCCGCGCAATCAAGACCGATCAGCACATCTTCGCCAGGGAAGTAACCCGCCGCTTCGATGGCCTGCACCACCAGTTGCAAACCTTCGGCATGACTGGCGAGATTGGGGGCAAAACCGCCCTCATCGCCGACGGCGGTTGAGAAGCCTTTCTTGTCGAGCAACTTCTTCAGCGCGTGGAAAACTTCGGCACCACAACGCAGGGCTTCTCGGAAGGAATTCTGGCTGACCGGCAGGATCATGAATTCCTGAAAATCCAGACTGTTGTTGGCGTGCTCGCCACCGTTGATGATGTTCATCATCGGCACCGGCATCTGCATCGGGCCGGAACCACCGAAATAGCGATAAAGCGGCAAACCGGATTCTTCGGCAGCGGCCTTGGCAATAGCCATCGACACGGCCAGCATGGCGTTGGCACCCAGGCGGGCCTTGTTCTCGGTGCCATCGAGCTGGATCAGCGTCTGGTCGATGAACGCCTGCTCCTGGGCATCAAGGCCGATGATCGCTTCGGCAATCTCGGTATTGACGTTTTCAACAGCCTGCATGACGCCCTTGCCAAGATAGCGCGTGGCATCGCCATCACGCAGTTCAATGGCCTCGCGAGAACCGGTGGACGCGCCGGAAGGCACGGCGGCACGGCCCATGACGCCGGATTCCAGCAACACATCGCATTCGACCGTGGGGTTGCCACGAGAATCCAGAATTTCACGGGCAACGACATCAACGACTGAGCTCATAGATCTTCCTTTGGCTTAAAGATAATTTACGGCAAACTTTTAATGACCCGACACCGCTATGACCCTGACCCCCAGGTTGTCGCGCGTCAGATAGCGTCAGGGATTATCGCATTTCCTCGAAACCGGTGCGCTTGACCAGACGATCCAGCGCGACCAGTGTTTGCAACAGGCTTTCCATGCGATTCAGCGGCCAACTGTTGGCCCCATCGGACAAGGCCTTTTCAGGGAACGGATGGGTTTCCATGAACAGCCCGGCGATGCCCACCGCCACCGCTGCACGCGCCAGCACCGGGACGAATTCGCGCTGACCGCCAGAAATGGTCCCCTGCCCGCCCGGCAACTGCACCGAATGCGTTGCGTCAAATACAAGCGGACACGCGGTCTCGCGCATGATGGCCAGACTGCGCATGTCGGAAACCAGATTGTTGTAGCCGAATGAGGCGCCACGCTCGCAAACCATGATCGAATC
>JAYSZS010000224.1:0-4275 GCA_043737935.1 Propionivibrio sp.
CATCTCGCAGGCCTGCAAAATTCGCAAATAAGCCAGCATGTTGAGAGGCGGCGGTCAGCAAAAAGGCGGCGCCGGCCAAACCGCTCGCTGCGCCGCGTAAGCGCGTAGGTCAGCTTAGTCCTTAACGGTTTTGCATGGGGAGAGCCCGAGAGGGTTGAGAACATCGGCAGTCCCTGAGTCGAGCTGACCGTTCGAGCGGGGTGTCGGTGTGGAATGGGTTGTTCACTCAATAAGTGTTTAGTTTTGAATAACTCGTTGGCCAGTGTTGTAAAAGGAGCGAAGAAACGGGGACGAAAACGCTCCGAGATGCGACCTAATACCAACACTTCAACGACTCAAATTGAGAACAAATTTAGTTGCATAATGCTCGCAAAAAAAAGAATGTGGAATCGCGACGAAAATACGATGGAATGACGTTAGAAAATTTAGCAAACACCGGCGTTGCCTAAAGGACGGAGAAACAGTGACATGAGGTCTGATAAAAGACTTCAGCTTGCACCTGCTAGAGGCCCATCATCTGGGTGCAGTCCAGTTTGCCAAAGTCGGCAAGTTGCTTATGGCGAATGGGTTGGCATTGGGTGGCACGGTTAATGATGCCGCCCTGATTGCTGTACCGCCCTCGACCAAGAACCAGGATTAGGCGCCGTAAGTAAATAAACATATCATCCCTATCGTGCTATTGTCGGGTCTGATGACGTAATTCCATTCGTCATGAAACTTGTTTCGATCCACCTTGAAACGCTTCATTTCTTCATCAGTAACCTTGCGCCCCATTGGATATTTCCGACGATCCAAACGACACGTTACTTTCAATCTTTGGCCGTGGTCGTACTGGCAATCAGATTGACGATTGTTGGCAACTTCGAGCAACGCGAACTCTTCGTCGGAAAGCCTGATCAAATCATCGCGTATGGCAATCGAAGGGCACACACGCGGACAGAAACATGAAAATATCACGGTCGTCACGGGCTGGGATGCTGACCGACTGGACCTGACCCGAATTGGAATAATGCCGGATCCATCGAGGCTCTGCACGGCGGTTGGCCGGCAGCTTGCGCAGTCCAGAGAACACAAGCAGCCTAGGGTGCCGACACCCGCAAACAACTACATTCCGAATAACACAAGGACTTGGCGATGAAATTCATCCATACCGCCGATATTCATCTCGACAGCCCGCTGACCGGGCTCTCTGCCTACGCTGATGCGCCGACCGAACGGTTGCGAACGGCGACGCGCGACGCCTTCTCGAATCTGGTCAGCGAAGCGATCGACGAGGCTGTCGATTTCGTGATCATTGCCGGTGATCTCTATGACGGCCACTGGAAGGATTTCAACACCGGGGTTTTCTTTGCGCGCGAGATGGGGCGACTGAACGCGGCAGGCATCCCGGTTTTCCTCGTCTACGGAAACCACGATGCCGAAAGCGAGATGACGAAAAAACTGACGCTGCCACCGAACGTCTTTGCTTTCCCGTCGAACAAGGCCCATACCCAGCGCATCGATCTTCTGAAGGTTGCGCTGCACGGCCAGAGCTTCAAGCATGCGGCAACCATCGACAACCTTGCAAGCGGCTATCCGGCGCCAGTACCGGGCTGACTCAACATCGGCATACTGCACACCGCCCTCGAAGGCTACGCAGCGCATGCCAGCTACGCCCCGTGTGCGTTGTCCGAGTTGGTAGCAAAAGGTTACGAGTACTGGGCTTTGGGCCATGTTCATGAGCCCGCCGTACTGCACACCGATCCGTGGGTCGTCTTCCCCGGCAATCTGCAAGGCCGGCACATCCGCGAAACCGGTGCACGCGGGGCGCTGCTGGTTACTGCCGACGATAACCGCATCGTTTCGGTTGAACGACTGAGTACCGATGTCCTGCGCTGGCATCGCCTCGCTGTCGACGTGAGCGCGGCGGATGATCTGGCCTCGGCCGTGCGCATCGTGGGTCGCGAGTTCTCGTTGCTGTTCGACACGGCACACACAGGCCATTCGATGGCAGTTCGTCTTGTCCTGACCGGCCGCAGCGCGGCGCATGGCGATCTGTTTGGCAGCGAAGCGCAATTGCGCGCCGAGATACTGGCCCTCTCTGCATCCCTGGCCGGCGATCGCGCCTGGATCGAGAAGGTTTGTGTCGAAACGATCCCGGCGTTGGACGCCGCCACTGTCCGGGCTCGTTCTGACGCCATCGCCGACCTTCAGTCTCTGCTTGATGGCGCGCCCACCGACCCGGCATTGTTGTCGTCACTGACGGACGAATTGCGTCTCCTTGCCGATCGCACGCCACACGAGCTGAACAGTGCACTCCCCCAACTCCAGGCAATTCGCAACGGCGAGGTCGGACCAATCATCGAGTCCGTCGTGCCGGGACTCATCGCTCATCTCATCAAGGCCGGCTGACACCATGCGCATCGATCGACTCAACCTTTCCCGCTACGGCAAATTTACTGATGTGCCCATCGCATTGCCGATGGCCAAGCGCGATTTCCATCTGATTGTCGGCGCCAACGAGGCCGGCAAGTCAACCCTCCGTAACGCCATCCTCGATCTGTTGTTTGGCATCGAAAGGCTTACCACTTACAGCTTTCTGCACCCGAATGTCGAGTTGCGGCTCGCGGCGTCAATTTCCCATGAGGGCAACGTGCTCGACTTCCAGCGAGTGAAGAAGGCGCGTTCCCTCCTCGATGCGCAGGGAGGCGTCATTGCTGACACGGCGCTGGCGAGCTTTCTTGGCAACGCCGACCGCAGCTTTTTTGACCACATGTTCGGCCTCAATCACGAGCGTCTGGTATCAGGCGGCGACGAGATACTCAAGGCGTCCAACGACGTCGGCCGAATCCTCTTCCAGTCGGCCACAGGAATCGGCAGTCTGGGTTCGGTGCGTGACGCACTGGAAGCCGAGGCCGACACGCTCTGGGCTCGGCGTAAATCGGGTGAGCGCGCCTACTACGCTGCCGCGGCCGATCTCGACAGGGCCGAGGCGGCGCTCAAACAGGCAACCGTCAGAACGCGCGACTGGAGTGATGCACGTGGAAACGTCGATGCCATTGAGCATGAACTCGCCGATATGAAACAGACATTCTGTACCCTGGAAAGCGAGCGGACTCGACACGAACGCATCCGTCGTGTCGTGCTTTTAGTGAATTCGATTGCCGAGAGTTCGCGTGAATTAGCTGCGCTTGGCGCTGTGGCGATTTTTCCCCTGAACGCCGCACAATCGCTCGCTTCGGCTGAAACCGGGATTGCTGCTGCCACTTCTCAGCAGAAACTCACGCGTGAACTGTCCGAAGAAGCGCGGACGGCTCTCGGAAAGCTGGCCGTCGATGACGCGGCCCTGCGCAATGCTGAAGCGATTGTCGCTCTGGATGAACGTGCAAAACAAACCCGCTTCCACGAGCGGGACATCGGTCGGCGCCAGATCGAGGTCGAAGGCCACTGGAATAACGTCGTCGGGTCGGTCAGGCAACTGGGGTGGCCGGTTGAGGATGAAGCGGCGCTCGAGATTCGTCTGCCACCACTTCCCCTGTGCAGCGCCATCGCCGATCTGATCAAGCGCCATGGCGCCATCGAACAGACGCTGTCTGCCGCCGCTGAGGCGGTAGAGTCCAAACGGCTGGAGCTCGAAGGTATTGCGACGCAACTTGAAGGGCTGGTTAGGGCCCCGGTCCCGCCCGAGCTTCGTGCCGCGCTCGATGCAGCGCAGGGCCTGGGCGATTTTGAGGCGACGCGCCGACGTGAAGCGAGCCGGGTGGACAAGGCAAAGCGGGAACTCCGCCTGGCCGAGAAACGGCTCGGAGCGTGGCGACTCGATCTCCCGGTATTGCGTTCGCTCGTTTTGCCGGCCGCGGAAACGGTCCGGCAATTGCGTACTGATTTTGAACGACTCGCACTCGATCGCCGTTCTCTGGCGACACGCGAGGCTGATCTCGACGCGGACATCGTCGCGTCAGAACTGGAAATCGAACAGTTCCGTAACTCGCGCCAGGCGGTGACTCTGGACGATCTGAGCGCTGCCCGGGACTCTCGGGATGGCGTCTGGACGTCGATCAAGAGCGGGACGACAGCGATCAATGACGGCGCAGCCGGTTACGAGAGCCTGGTACGAAACGCTGACGGTTTGTCCGACAAGCGCCACGACAAGGCTCAGGAAGCCGCCGATCTGCAGGCCAGAATCGATACGCTGGCACGCGTGAAGCTGCAACGCGACGATACCGTCGCGCGCCGCACGGCCCTCGACGGTGAAATTTCCGTAATCGAGCGAGACTGGGCCGCCATTGCGCTGGC
>JAYSZS010000225.1:0-4275 GCA_043737935.1 Propionivibrio sp.
ACGACTCCCCTGGTTCCCGGTATGACAGTTTCCCAATCGGACGGATTGGGTTCAGAAATCACCACCACCCCAGTTCCCATTGGGGGGGAGTAAGAATAGAGCGAGAAGCCTGCTTCGCACTTATGCGCAGTCATATTCCGATTGAGATTTCACGGATTGAAACATGACGCCATCAACCACTTGGGGCTGCTTTAGTCTCTTATCAGCCAAGTCTATACATTTTCTGACAAGAATTAGGCTATCAAGCAGTGGTGGCAAGGGTTGGGGTGAATTCTGTTACGCGAACACACACTGCGGTAGCGGCTCTGCCGAGTTTGGTCAAGTAATAGCGATAAGAGCCTGCAACCCGTTTGATTAGGCCAAAGACGCGCAAGCGTTTTATCTGACGCGATAGTCGATATCCAGCGTGGAAGAGATACTTTGATCCGCTTCGCCCACCAGTTTTTCAAGTATTACCCGGTTCGTTACCCCGTAACGCCGTGCCAGACGGGCAAGCGGGCGCGGATCAGCTAAGGAAAGAGTAGGGCGAGAGTAATGAAATAAGGGTATGATTGCATGAACTTTCAATGAGATAATAGTCATGGCTCCCCGTTCTTCTGTCGCCCTTAACGTCAGCCTTCTGAACAAGCACGTTCGTGCCGGCAAGGTCTATCGGCGTGAAGATCTTCTCCCGTATTCGACCAGCGTTGATCGCGAATTGCAGCGCCTGGTGGCGACCGGCACGTTGCGTAAACTCGCTCAGGGTCTTTATTACAAACCCAAAATGAATGTCTTCGGCGAAGTACCGCCCGAAGAAAAAGATCTGCTTGCGGCATTTCTGCGCGACAAGAATTTTTTGAGCTTCAATCCCAGTATCTATAACTCGCTGCGCCTGGGCACCACCCAGCTTTACAACAAGACCATCGTCTATAACCACAAACGCCACGGTCAATTCAGGCTCGGCAACCGCACCTACGACTTTCGGGTCAAGCATCGCTTTCCCAAGACGGTTCAAGTGACCCCGGAGTTTCTGCTCGTCGACATGCTAAATAACCTGGCCGAACTGGCCGAGGACGAAAGCGACGTCCTCGATCATGCGCAACGCCGGCTCGCCCACTTTGATCAGAAGCTACTCATGAAAACGCTGTCCGACTATGGGTCCGTTGCCACACAACGACTGGTGAATGGCTGGTTGGCGCAAAAGACACGGGTTGCAACAAACACTGCGGAGCGCGGCTAAATGGTCGGCACAAAGAAGTTCCTGCATCAGTTGCCGGTATTCGCTGAGTTGGTCGAACAGCTCGCGCAATCGCTCAACGTCAATCCCTACTTGATCGAGAAAGACTACTGGCTGATGCACTGTCTGTGGGGTTTGCAGCAGCAGGGCTGGCAATTTGAACTCAAGGGTGGGACCTCCCTTTCAAAAGGGCACGGCATCATCGAACGATTCTCCGAGGATATCGACATCCGCTTCGAGCCACCGCCAGAAATGGCATTGAAGATCGGCAAGAATCACGACAAGCCGGTCCACATGGCCGCACGCAAGGTGTTTTTCGACTGGCTGGCAGCAGAAATCAGGATTCCGGGCCTGCTCGACGTTCGGCGTGACATCAATTTTGACGATGCCGGCTATCGCAACGGCGGCATCATTCTGGGCTACCCGGTGGTCAAGCAGTCCTTGCCCGGCATCAAGGACGGTATCTTGCTGGAAGTAGGCTTCGACGTAACTGCACCCAATACTCCGCGAACCATCAGCTCCTGGACGCTGGATGCTGCGCTCAATGCCAAGCTGCCTATCATCGACAACCGAGCGGTCGATATCCCGTGTTACGCGCAGGGCTACACCTTCGTCGAAAAGCTGCAAACCGTGTCCACCAAGTTTCGCAAGCAGCAGGAGACGGGCAACTTCGACAAGAACTTCCTACGTCACTACTACGATATCTATTGCCTGCTGGGGCAAGACGAGGTGCAGGCCTTTATCGGCAGCACGGCCTACCACGCACACAAGCAGCTACGGTTTCCCAAAGCCGACAACCAGCACATTGCCGGCAATCAGGCTTTCCTGCTCAGTGACCCCGCCGTACACGCCCTGTACTAGCGAAAATACCGCGAAACCGCTGCCCTGTACTATGCCGGCCAGGTGCCGTTTTCTACCATTCTCGAACGTATCACCCAGCATCTGGATCGCCTCTGATCATGAATAAAGCCAAGCTGAGAGCAAGGGCCGCGCAGCACACGCTAAGCGATAGAGCGCTTGGAGTTGCAGCATCGACCGACGTTTTCTGCGAATTATCTGCTGACAAAGAGGGTGGCTTTTCGCCATCAAGAGTCATTCGCAGGTAAAAGCAATCGGGCCGATCAAGACTGGGAGCTGTCGCTCCCAACTTGGATTAGCCCGTCAAGAAAAAACTTCGCAAATTTTCTGTCGATGAATTGAGCAAACTGTCTGCAGCCACTCCGCTTTCGCAACTGAGTGGCGCCCGGTAATCCGAGGCCGAAATTTCTATGCTTCGAAAACAGGGAAGGCATGTCGAAGGGTTAATCCAACCCTTTCCAAACCTCACCAGTTTCAACAACCTCGACAAATCGCGCCGCCGAGAACTTGTTAGGGAACATCGTGTCGTTAATTCCTTAGGCCGCTGATCCGTCGGCAGCAACAGCTGCCGTTCATCGCGCAGAATCACTTGTAGCGATTCTAGCGACACTACCAGGAAGCCATCGACCCATTGCTGATCCAACTCGATAGAGAAATCAACAATCCAGGCGTGCAAATGGTCTCCCCCATTTAAGTCTGTGTATCGGAGCTTTGCGCGCAATTGCTCATCTCGCGACAACGCACCCACGACCGCCGACCGTTTGCGCTTCAACTGCCAGGCTGCCTTGCGCAGAGTATTAGTTCGATGCAGCCAAACCTCGTGCTCTGTTGAACGGATGTACCCTGACTTAACTTCCAGCAACAGCACCAACCCATCGAGGTTGCAGATGAGGTCGCGTGCTGTACGCAGCGGGCAAAAGCCCGGTCGCGCCCGGTGCGACCGCAAGGCGTCTTCGGCCAGCATTCCGGCAATGATCGAGTGCGTGAGGGGCGAGCGATGGTGACCAATACCGGCCATCAGATCCAGATCGGGAACGCCACCGTTGCCATCGACTCCACCAGAACCGGTGTAGAACCCGAGAAATGCACCGAGCACCTTGGGTGCCGTACCCTTCGGATCGCGCAACAGGGCACGGCCGATTCCGAGCAGAAAATGGCGACCATCGCGTCCGATAGCCAGCGTACTGTCGATGGCGGTAGCGGTACGCAACCCGAAATGACCACCAAAACGGCCGGTGCGCACTGCCTGGTATAACCCGCTGAATTCCTTGCCGCCAAATCGCGCCAGCCCCGTAGCCAGGTTGTCCAGCCGACTCGACGGGCACCCAGATGGGGCAAGCGGACGGCGGCACGGCCACCCCAAGCCCTCAACGTTGCGCCATCGGTGCGCGACAGCGCGAAAGCCAGTTCCTCGTAAAGCTGCTTTGCCCGTAGACGTTGCAGTCGCTCCATTGGCGTGAATACGCCCTCGTTAAAAGTCAAAGCACCATTCTCCTTCCTCTTCATTCACTGTTTTGACGGGCAAGACCGGCTTGGCAAAATCATGCACTGGCAGATCAAAATAGGCGCGCAGTACCGCATCGGCGGCAAAGACCAAATCCTTCTGCACCACTTCGGCATTCTTCAGGCCGGAAAGCTGATCGCATACCCAGGCCCGGGTGCCGTCGCCGGAATTGACGTATTCCAGCGAAAAAGTCGCAACCCGCCGCCCGCTCTTGCGCTCGCGAACCGAGTAGATGCGCCGCACGCCACTCGGGCAGTAATCGGGATAGGTGCCAACGCAGTGTTGCATCGCCTCGCCTTCCTCCCGCAATTGTTCGGCATTGGTCAGTGCATCGAACCGGTACAGCCCCCATTCCACACGGCGGATACTACGGGTTCCACTCATCGCTGGCCGAGGAACTTCTGGCCGAAGCCTCCGGAGCTTGCGCCAATGACCAAGCCTTTTGCCGGCGCAGCAAAGCCGGCCAGCCGGCCTTGAGCAGCCCCGGATCGGCGGTTTCATAAGCACCGGTAGAAAAGAACCAGAGGCTCACCAGCGCCACTTCTCCAGTGAATTCCGCCCTGCTGCGCTGCTCGTACTGGTTGGCCACGGCGGCCTTCCACGCGGCACGGAAGTAAAGCGGTGGCAGAAGATCAAGCCGGTCGTCGGGCAGCCCCAAAGCAGTAGCGAAGCCACCAGTTCCGGCGGAGGTAGAACG
>JAYSZS010000226.1:0-4266 GCA_043737935.1 Propionivibrio sp.
CTCCACCAGCAACTCAGGATGATCGGCATGTTCGGGATCGATACCAATGACCCCCTTGAATGTCACGGGTGACCCGCAAAAAAGAGTATGGATCATCAGGAATCGTGACCAGAACTTCTGGATACTCAAAACCAGACGTTGCGCGACGCCTTCCAGAACGAAGCCCAGATTAAAAGCTGCCGTAAACAGCGGGGCGATCAGGACAGGCCTTTCATTGCAATAAATGACAAGGTAGGAGAACTTGAATTCTTCCAGATTACCCTTTTCCTGACACAGATAGAAGTTGTAGCTTTCCGGCGGATAGTACCATTCGGAGTTCCATTGCTCTTGAGGAATATCCTGGATGGAGAAATACAAAGCTGAATTGTAATCGTTCATTTTAAATGATCAATTCACATAAAAATTACGAGCAAATAGGCGGCAAAAAAAATACTAATACGTCATAACTTGTCCTTTACATATGATTTTACGCACTTAAATTGAGTTGACCGAGCCGTAGGCAAGTTAATCGTCGCCCGTGACTGTTACCGGTCTGAAACGATTGCAGTGTCCATGAACATAATCGAGGTTAATCAAATCCGGCGATAAACCTCGGCCCCCGACTTCACAAACTCGACGGCCTTCACTTCCATTCCCTTAACCAGCGCCGCCGCTTCATCGATCCCCTGCGCTGCGGCAAACTCGCGGACTTCCTGCGTAATCTTCATCGAGCAGAAGTGCGGGCCGCACATCGAGCAGAAGTGGGCGACCTTGGCCGATTCCTTGGGCAGCGTCTCGTCGTGGAATTCCTTGGCCTTGTCGGGATCCAGGCCGAGGTTGAACTGGTCTTCCCAGCGGAACTCGAAGCGCGCCTTGGATAGCGCGTTGTCGCGGATCTGCGCGCCAGGGTGACCCTTGGCCAGGTCGGCGGCATGGGCGGCGAGCTTGTAGGTAATGATGCCTTCCTTGACATCGTCCTTGTCGGGCAGGCCGAGGTGCTCCTTGGGCGTCACGTAGCAGAGCATGGCGGTGCCGAACCAGCCAATCATGGCGGCGCCGATGCCGCTGGTGATGTGGTCGTAGCCGGGGGCGATGTCGGTGGTCAGCGGCCCGAGCGTGTAGAACGGCGCTTCGCTGCACTGTTCGAGCTGCAGGTCCATGTTCTCCTTGATCATGTGCATCGGCACATGGCCGGGGCCTTCGATCATCACCTGCACGTCATGCTTCCAGGCGATCTGCGTCAGTTCGCCCAGCGTCTTCAGTTCGCCGAGCTGGGCTTCGTCGTTGGCGTCGTAAATCGAGCCGGGACGCAGGCCGTCGCCAAGGCTGAAGGCGACGTCGTAAGCCTTCATGATTTCACAGATATCCTCGAAGTGCGTGTAGAGGAAGCTTTCCCGGTGGTGCGCCAGGCACCACTTGGCCATGATCGAGCCCCCGCGTGAGACGATGCCGGTCAGTCGGCTGGCAGTCAGCGGCACGTAGCGCAGCAGCACACCGGCATGGATGGTGAAGTAGTCGACGCCCTGCTCGGCCTGTTCGATCAGCGTGTCGCGGAAGATTTCCCAGGTCAGTTCTTCGGCCTTGCCGTTGACTTTCTCCAGCGCCTGATAAATCGGCACCGTACCGATCGGTACCGGGCTGTTGCGGATGATCCACTCGCGCGTCTCGTGGATGTTCTTGCCGGTCGACAAATCCATCACCGTGTCGCCGCCCCAGCGGATCGACCAGGTCATCTTCTCGACTTCTTCCTGAATGCTTGATCCGAGCGCCGAGTTGCCGATGTTGGCGTTGATCTTGGTCAGGAAGTTGCGACCGATGATCATCGGCTCGGATTCGGGATGGTTGATGTTGTTCGGGATGATGGCGCGGCCACGGGCGATTTCGGAACGCACGAACTCGGGAGTAATTTCGTTGGGAAGGGCGGCGCCGAAGCTCTGGCCGGGATGCTGGCGGCAAAGCAGGTCGGCCAGCTTCTGCCCCTGCGGGCCGGAGGTCTTCAATTGCTCGACATAGGCATGGCGGTTGTTGTTTTCGCGGATGGCAATGTATTCCATCTCCGGGGTGATCAGGCCACGCCGGGCATAGTGCATGTGACTGACATTCATCCCGGGTTTGGCGCGCAGCGGCTTCCGGTGCAGCCCGGGAAAGCGTAGCTTGTCAAGCGTCTTGTCGGTGGCGCGCAGGCGTCCGAAGTCGGAGCTCAGGCCGGCCAGCGCTGCACAGTCGTCGCGTTCGGCAATCCATTGCGCGCGCACGGCGGGCAGACCGTTGCGGATGTCGATTCCGGCCAGCGGGTCGGAATAGGGGCCGGAGCAGTCATAAACGTAGATCGGCGGATTCTTCTCGCCGCCGAAAGCGGTGTCGGTGTCGGACTGCGAAATTTCACGCATCGGTACCTGGATGTCCGGGCGGCTGCCGGCAACGTAGATCTTGCGCGAATTCGGCAGGGGCTTGATGGCTGCGGCGTCCACGTGGGCGTCGGCAGCAAGAAATTTTTCGTTGGCGTTCATGGTATTTCCTTGCAAAGAGGCGTGACAACTTCAAGGCGAAAAACTTACAAATTCAGGCAAGGGATGTCGGAGTGGGTACGAAAGAATGGAAACTACGGCCTTCCGATTCCCTACGACGGCATTACCCGTACAGGTTCAAAGGGACTGTCTCAGCAACGCCGACGTCGGCGCGGCACCCCTAACGTGATTATGCAAGTTACTGGAATTGCTGACTTTAAGCAATACTCGAGCTTGTTTGATTGCTTCGTTCCGTAGTTTGTTCAGGGCGTTTCACGAAATTCGACTAAAGTATTGATCAGGTTTTCCGTGAATTGGATGATGAGCACAAAAACGATCAAGGGGAGTCCGCTCATGCGGCTCAAGTTACTCGCTGCACTGTGTGCGGCGGCGGTTCCAGCCATCGCCTCGGCAGCCTGGCAGGTGGTGGCCAGTGAACCGGGCAAACGCGTTGAGATCGACCGGGCCAGCATCGTCGCCGAAGCGGGCGGGAGGTCAACGGTGAAGGGGCGCATAGTGCTCGACAAGCCGATTATCGATCCGAAAACGTCCTCTTCCTATCGAATTATCGAAGTGTCAAATCAATACAATTGCACCGAGCGAACGCAGGCCACACTGAAGCGAAGCTACTTCAAGGACGAGGGCGAGTTGCTGCGTCAGGAAGAAGTGAAAATCCCTTTCGCCATGCCGGTGCGCTCGGGTACGCCCGATGACAAACTGTTGCGCGAAGTATGCCGGCCGAAGTCCGGAAGCGCGACAGCGGCAGCGGCGATCAATACGGCGGACAAAGTTAGCGAAGTCGCCGGGGAGTTGCGCAAGGCAAATCAGGCGCTCATTGAAAAGGAGGCCAAAAAGGATTTGCGGCGTTTGAGCTCGCCTGCCGGTTCCTCGCATTCAAACAAAAGCGGTAGCGTATCGCTTGACGGGAAGAAACCCGCCTCACCCCTGCCGTCGAGTATCGCCTGGTCGTACGAGGGTAGCGGCGGAGCGGAACACTGGGGGCGCCTGAAGCCCGAGTACGCGACCTGTGCTACGGGCCTACGCCAGTCGCCTATCGACCTGCGCGACGGCATTGCGGTTGATCTTGAGCCAATTCAGTTTGCCTATCGGCCCACTTCGTTCCGAGTGGTTGACAGCGGCCGTAACCTGCAGGTGGCCATTTATGGCGGGGGAATCGATTTACTGGGCAAGAATTTTGATTTGATGCGGATTCAGTTCCACCGCCCGGCGGAGGTCACCATGGATGGCAAGACCTTCGACATGGACGCGCAACTGGTGCACAAGTCGGAGGACGGCAAACTGGCCATCG
The DNA here is from genome assembly GCA_043737935.1 of Propionivibrio sp. Taxonomy (GTDB): domain Bacteria; phylum Pseudomonadota; class Gammaproteobacteria; order Burkholderiales; family Rhodocyclaceae; genus Propionivibrio. The sequence goes on from JAYSZS010000226.1 coordinate 3,796, forward strand.
TGACCGTGCTGCTTGAACAGGGAAGCGAGAATCCGCTGGTGCAAATGGTGTTGAACAACCTGCCGCTCGAAAAGGGAGGCGAAGTGGCGCCGCCGGGGCAGAGCCTCGACGTAAGCCGCTTGCTGCCGGTCAATCGGCGCTACTTCACATTCATGGGTTCGCTGACAACGCCGCCGTGTACGGAAGATGTCCTGTGGCTGGTGCTCAGGCAGCCGCAGCAGATCTCACCCGAGCAACTGTCGATTGTTCAGCGCCTCTACAAGCCCAATGCGCGGCCGGTACAGCCGGGTTTCGGGCGCATCATCAAGGAATCCCGATAGCCGCCCTGATTTTCCGGTTCAACAGTTTTTTCCTGCAAGAACGACTATTTCAGCGAGTTCAGCGAATCCACAGCCTCGTTGAGCTGTTGCCGCAAATCATTAGCCGGTTGCCCCTCTGCCTCGGTCAGGCGAATACGGCGCATCAACTCGG
>JAYSZS010000227.1:0-20017 GCA_043737935.1 Propionivibrio sp.
CAACTACGTGATGGCCACCGTGACCCTGTTTGTTTCCATCTTCAATTTGTTTACCAGCTTGCTGCACCTGCTGGGTTTCATGAACAGCAATGAGTAGCCACGGCTTCCGCGTCGATCGTCGTGCGGCGAATACCGTTCCAGGCCATATCAGGCCCTTGAGTTTCTGGACTTTTTTTTCGGAGTTAAAACATCATGAGTAAAGTAAGCCTGAGTGAAGTAAACGTGGGGTTCCAGATCCCGCTATCGGTGCAACACATTCTTGAAGCATGCCCGAAATTTACCGTGGCCAGCACCTCGCAGCAGTTGTACGAACTGGCGACGCGCGATGCCGTGAATGGCGTGCATGAGGTGGCCTACGAAGTGCCTGGCCGGGGTCGGGTGGTGGAAGCCACTGTGTGCCGGGTCAAGAACGGCATCGCCGCTAATTACGTCGAGTCCTATATGCGCCGCCGCGATCCCGATTGCATGGTGATCGCCGACGACCTGCCCACCGACAAACCGCGCTTCGAGGACGAATACGGCGAGTCCTTCGAGTCGTTGCGCGAGGAAACCTTCGCCTGGCTCAAGACCCAGGAGCTGGCGCTGTTTCCTTTTATCGCCGGAGCCCCCGGCATCGGTGCCGATGCCCTGGTGGTTGCCCCGGCCAACGCCGGCTTTTTCGCGCTCGGGCTGGCCTTGCTGCAGGGGATTCTCGACGAAAAGGCCTTGCCGTCAGATTTTGATCCGAAGGCCGTGATCTTCGTTGCGCCACCGTTCCGCCATACCCATTTCAAAGGCAAGCAGATGGTGGTGCACAACCGTCGCCCCGGCCGGCACGAATTGTTCAGTTACAACCTCTATCCCGGTCCCAGTGCCAAGAAAGGCATCTATGGCGTCCTGCTTGCCCTGGGTGAACGTGAGCATTGGCTGACCGCCCACTGCGCGGCGGTGGTGGTCATCACTCCGTATGCCAACAAGCTGGTCATCATGCACGAAGGCGCCAGTGGTGGCGGCAAGAGCGAAATCCTCGAACAGGTCCATCGCCAGAAGGACGGCTTGTTGCTACTCGGCACCAATGTGCTGTCGGGCGAACGCCGCACCCTGGTGCTGCCGCACAACTGCGAGTTGCGTGCCGTGACCGACGACATGGCCTTGTGCCACCCCTCACTCGGCAAGAACGACGGGCGCCTGGCGCTGATGGATGCCGAACAGGGCTGGTTCGTGCGCGTCAATCACATCACCCACTACGGGACCGACCCCAACCTTGAGAAGATGACCATCCATCCCAGCGAGCCCTTATTGTTTCTCAACATCGACGCCCATCCGGGTAGTACGGCGCTGATCTGGGAGCATATCGAGGACGAGCCCGGCAAACCGTGCCCGAACCCGCGCGTGGTTGTCCCGCGAAAGGCCGTGCCCGGGGTTCACAATGGCGCGGTCAGTGTGGACATCCGCAGCTTCGGCGTGCGCTGCCCACCGAACTCGGTCGAGCATCCGACTTACGGCATCATCGGTCTCTTCCATCTCCTGCCGCCGGCACTGGCCTGGCTGTGGCGACTGGTGGCGCCGCGTGGCCACGCCAATCCCAGTATCGTGACCACCGAAGGCATGAGTTCGGAAGGCGTCGGGTCATACTGGCCTTTCGCTACCGGGCGCATGGTCGACCAGGCCAACTTGCTTCTCGATCAGATCGTTGCGACTCCGCGCATGAAGTACATCCTGTGCCCCAATCAGCACATCGGTGCGTGGGAAACGGGCTTTATGCCGCAGTGGATCGCCCGCGAGTATCTCGCTCGGCGTGGTGGCGCGCGCTTCTCGTTAGAGCAGGTCACTGCCTCGCGCTGCCCACTGCTCGGCTTCGCGATGAAGAGTGTGGTCGTTGAAGGGCAGACCATTCCGGGGATTCTGCTGCAAGTCGATAAGCAGCCAGAAGTCGGAATCGCTGCCTATGACCAGGGTGCCCGGCAACTGACCGAATTCTTCCACAAGGAGTTGCCCCAGTTCCTGGAAGCTGATGACCTTAATCCCTTGGGCCGCAAGATCATTGAGTGTTGCCTGGCCGGCGGCTCGGTGGACGACTACGTGGCGCTGCTCCCGATCACCGTTCTGGAAGGAGACGACTGAAACAGGAATCTTGATCCTTGATCCTTGATCCGCATCGAGCCGTTTTTAGGCTATTCACCAGCCTGCTATCTGCCGGTGTTCATGAACAGCAATGAGTAGCTGTGGCTTCGCGGCTTGGCACCCTTCTTCCAGCGGGAGAAGGGTTGGAGGTCGGGGGTCGGGGCCTACGATATTGGCAACACGCACAACTTTTTTTTCAGGATGAAGGTGGTAGCGACGGCCTGCTACAGGTCTAATCCGATGTGCGGGCAATCGCATTCCACGACTCGCCTGGCTACTTGCTGAAACCCACCCGATCAGCTTACAGGTTGCCATTACTTTGACTGCTTTTTGCGCCAATTCATGTAGCGTTTTTCCCCTCCCACCACCAACAACGAAGCCACCCCCACGGCAAAAATCTTTAGCCACGCCTGCCCGCCGATCGGTGCCGTGGCAAACAGCCGGTTCATCAGCGGCACATAGGTCAGCGCCAGTTGCAGGACGGCCATTGTTGCCACACCATACCAGATCGCCGGATTGGAGAAGAGACCGATGCGCAGTGCCGAACGCTCAAGCGAGCGGCAATTGAACAAATAGAAGGTTTCGACACCACGAAGACGTTGACCGCCACCGTGCGCGCCTCGGCCAGTGTGTGCCCGCGCGTCTGTTCGAGCAGAAAGAGGCCGAACGAGCCGGCCAGCAACAGCACGCTGACCAGCACGATGCGCCCGATCAGCGCCCTGCTCAGAATCGCCGTCCCCGATGCGCGCGGTGCACGGCGCATGATGCCTGGCTCGATCGGTTCGAAGGCCAGCATCAGGCCGAGAAAGACCGCCGTCGTCATGTTGATCCACAGGATTTGCAGCGCGGTGATCGGCAGCGTGGCGCCGGCCACGATGGCCGCCATGATAACCAGACCTTCGCCGACATTGGTCGGCAGCGTCCACGTGATGAACTTCACCAGATTGTCGAAAACTCCGCGCCCTTCCTCGACGGCGGCTTCGATGGCAGCGAAATCGTCATCGGTGAGCACCATGTCGGCCGCTTCCCTGGCTACCTCGGTTCCGGCCAGCTCCATGGCGATCCCGATATCGGCCTGCTTCAGCGCCGGGCCATCGTTTACCCCGTCGCCGGTCATCGCCACCACCTCGCCATCGGCCTGCAGGGCGCGCACCAGACGCAGCTTCTGCTCTGGCTCGACGCGGGCAAACACATTCACCGCTTGCGCCACGCCGCGCAAGGCCTGGTCGTCGAGTTCCGCCAGATCGCGCCCGCCAAGCACCTTGTCGTCCGCCTCGGCAATGCCGAGCTGGCAAGCGATCGACAGCGCTGTCACGGCGTGATCGCCGGTGATCATCTTGACCACGATACCGGCGCTGTGACAGGTTTTAACCGCCGCGATGGCCTTCGGTCGCGCCGGGTCGATCATGCCGACCAGACCGATGAATTGCAGCCCGCAGTCGATTTGACCAGCAAGCGGCTCAAGTTGCTCGACCTGCGCGTGCTCAAGCACCTCGCCGGAAACCGGCATCAGACGGGCTACGGCCAGCACGCGCAAGCCCTCGGCGGTCATTTTTTCAGCCACGCTTTCGAGCAGCAAACGATCGATCGGCTGCAGCACTCCCGCCGCATCGAGCATGCTCGTTGAACGCGGCAACAGCTGCTCAAGGGCGCCCTTGAAATAAGCGATGCGCACACCCTCGATTTCGTGCAGCGTACCCATGTACTGGCGCGCCGAGTCGAAGGGAATTACATCGCGTCGTGGCAACAGCTTCTGCAGCGTGATCTCGTCAAGCCCGCCCTTACGCGCGAGCACCCGCAGCGCGCCCTCGGTCGGGTCGCCGGCAATCTCCCAATGCTGCTCCACCTTGCGCAGGCTGGCATCGTTGCACAGCGCACCGGCCAGCATGCATTCGCGCAGCGCGCCGGCGATCGGCGCATTGTCGCCGGACTTATCGCCGACCATTTCTTTTACATTTTCCTTGTACCCTTGGGCCAATCTTCCCGCTCGGCGCGTAGCCGCTGCCGCTCACCGGGTAGCGCACCTCCCCGGCATACAACTCGCGCACCATCATCTGATTCTCGGTCAGCGTTCCGGTCTTGTCCGAGCAGATCACCGTCGTACTGCCCAGTGTTTCGACCGCCGGCAACTTGCGGATGATCGCGTGGCATCTGACCATGCGCGAAACAACGATGGCCAGCGTAATCGTCATCGCCGCCGGCAAACCCTCGGGAATCGCCCCCACCGCCAGCGCCACTGCCGCCATCAACATTTCGAAAGCCGATTCGCCGCGCCACAACCCGATGCCGAAGGTAAATAACGCGAGCAGTCCGATGACGATCAGCAGCCAGTTGCTGAACACCGCCATCTTGAGCGTCAGCGGCGTGCTCAGATCGGGCGCTTCGGCAATCAGCCGCGAGATAAGACCGGTCTGCGTCGCATCGCCAGTAGCCACCACCCTGCCGGCACCCTGCCCGCTGATCATCACCGTACCGGCGTAGGCCATGTTGCCGCGCTCGGCGAGCAGGGTGTCTTTCGGCAGCACCTCGCCCTGCTTGCTCACCGCCGTGGACTCGCCGGTGAGCGCCGACTCGATGGCCTGCAACTCCTTGGTGTGAAACAGGCGCATGACAGCGGGCACTTTGTCGCCCGCTGTCAGCAGCACCACGTCGCCGGGCACCAGTGCCGGCGACGGCAAGCGCTACTTTATTCCATTGCGCAACACGGTCGCCTCGCTGATGACGGAACGCGCCAGAGCCGCCAGCGCATTTTCGGCGCGACCTTCCTGAATGAAACCGATCAGCGCATTGATCAGTGTTACGCCAAAAATCACCCCGGAGTCGACCCACTCGCCGAGCAAAGCCGTCACCGCGCCGTCGCCTCGTCATCGCTCAGGCCAGCGTCAAGCACGGTCTTCAAGTACATTGCCACTTCGTCGACCGGCAGCTGATGCCAGTCGTTCGTTCGCTCTGCGGAGTCCATTTCGCTGCGTCTTTGTCTATATAACTGGTTAGCTTACCCGCTTTACTCTGGTCGGATCACTACGGATGCGCTCGACTATATGAAAAAGCAGGGCCTGTCGAAAGTATTCCTTGACGCCTTCAACACCTATCCCAGGGTCGATTTTGCGGACAAGACGACGTGGGAAAACCACATGAAGGCGCTGGGCATGGATACGCCGCGCTATCGCAGAATGGCTACCGAGGGCGCCTTGCTGGGTCGTTTGAGCGATTTAAGCATCGCCATACACCTCGCCATCATCAGCGATGACGCGGGTAGTTCATCCTCCTCCACGGATTGTGCTGGGTGCATGCCGAAAAGCTGGTTCATAAAATGCTGCCGCTCAACGATCGGCAGCGAGTGGATAGTGCACAGGTCCGCAGCCAAATCTGGGCGCTCTATGCCGATTTGAAATCCTACCAAGCACACCCTGCAGAAGAACTCAAAGAGCCTCTGAAGAGGCGCTTTGATGAGATCTTCACCCAGAAGACAAGTTACACGTCTTTGAATCGGCTTTTGTGGCGCCTTCACCAGAACAAATCCGAGCTTCTACTGGTGTTGGACAGGCCCAAGCTTCTGCTCCACACGAAGGGTAGCGAAGGCGATATTCGCGGCCCTGTCCTGAAACAGGGAACACGCAGTGGATCCGGGTCGGAAATGCCGCGATACCTTTTCCAGCCTGAAAATAACGTGTCGAAAACTTGATATTTCCTTTAGGAGCTAGCTGACCGATCGCCTCTCATTCACCAATCAAATTCAGCCCATTGAATAGCGCGTGCTTCAATGCAAATCGGCGATGCGAACCCACTGGCCACAGTTTTTTGAGGTGTTACCAAAACTGGAAGACAGCCGACGCGGTTTCTTCAAACCTGTCATCAAGCCCCAGTATTTCCGGTTCTGGATCAGCGCCCGCCAGGCTTCCGGCAGGCAGATTGCCCAGGCTCGTGGGAGCACATTGGACAAGGCTCTGGACAAGGCTGCGGCTTGCCGGTGGCCGAAGCTGCAGGTATCATGCGCCAACAATCGGTGCGCTGATCACGAATAGCTTTTCAGCGTGTTTTTCGAGTTTTTTTGAAGACGGAGCCCATGCTCAATCAGCCGCTGCAAGACCTTGAAGCCTGGGTAACTTTCTTCAGCAACGCAGAAATGCCGATTCTGCGGCAGACGGCGCGCCGACTCGAAGAGGCGCGCCTGAACATTGACCGGATCAACGGCCGCGATATCGCTGCTATCGTGCTCCAGGATCCGTTCATGGCCGTCCGCGTGCTGGGCTGCATTCAGCCTTTCCGGGGCAAGCATCTGCGCTCCGATATCACGACCATCGCCAATGCCGTCATGATGCTCGGCATCGAGCCCTTCTTCAGCCGATTCGAAACACCCCTCACCATCGAAGCCATGCTCAAGAGCGAACCTCAGGCCTTGCTCGGAGTTTTGCAGGTGATTCGCCGTGTTCAGCGAGCCTCGCATTACGCCCATGACTGGGCCTTTGACCGGCATGACATGAACGTCGAGGAAGTCGCCCTGGCTGCCCTGCTTCATGACCTTGCGGAGATTCTGTTGTGGTGTTTTGCCCCCGGCCTGGCGATCGAGATTCGCGACCGACAACAGGCCGACAAAACCCTGCGCAGTATGAACGCGCAGCAACAAGTTCTCGGCATCCGTCTGGTTGATCTACAGTTGGCACTGTGCGTGGCCTGGCACTTGCCCGAATTGCTCAACACGCTGATGGACGACGCCAATGCCCACCTGCCCCGCGTGCAAAACGTGACCCTGGCGGTCAACCTTGCCCGCCACTCAACCAGCAACTGGCGCGATGCCGCGCTACCGGATGACCTCGCCGCCATCGAAAAGCTGCTGCATGTCAAACGTGAAACGCTACTTTCCCGCCTGGATATTCCGGAACTTGTAACGCAGAATCTGTCGGGCTAATCGAAAGCAGCGCAAGGCGGCATCCCGATCAACAATCGTGCTTGGTAGCACAACCTTGGTGAGGTCAAGCATTAACAACACGCCAGGATCGAAGCCAACAAAGTGATGGCTGGTCTGGAATTGGAATTACAATCCCGGCTCACTCAACGAGACAAACATGCGCCACTGCCATTTACCGACCCTGATCGCCTCCCTTGTCGCCCTGGTTATTTCGGGCTGCGCATCAAAACTACCCGCACCGCTTCCGGTCACGCCAAAGCCGGTCAAAATTGGCCTAGCGCTGGGCGGCGGTGCGGCGCGCGGATTTGCCCATATCGGTGTCATCAAAGTCCTCGAAGCCCAGGGCATCGTCCCCGACATCATTGTTGGCACCAGTGCCGGTGCTGTCGTTGGCGCGCTCTATGCGGCAGGAAACACCGGCTTCGAATTGCAGAAACTGGCGCACAAGCTCGACGAATCGAAGCTCAGCGACTGGTCGGTTCCGGATCGCGGCGTGCTCAAGGGCGAGGGGCTCCAGCAGTTCGTCAATGATGCCGTTGCGCAGCGTCCGATCGAAGGTCTGAAGAAAACGCTGGGTGTTGTGGCCACCGATCTGAACAGCGGTGAGAGCATCCTCTTCCGAACCGGCAACACCGGCATGGCGGTACGCGCCTCGGCTACCGTACCCGGCGTCTTCAGGCCGGTCAGCATCAATGGCCACGAATACGTCGATGGCGGCCTGTCGAGCCTGATCCCGGTGCGCAGCGCGCGGCAAATGGGCGCCAACGTGGTGATCGCCGTCGACATCTCGGCGCCCCCCGGCAACCAGCCGGTGCGTGGCACACTGGACATCCTTCTGCAAACTTTCACCATCATGGGCCAGAACCTCGCCCGCTACGAACTCAAGGAAGCCGACGTCGTCATCCGCCCTCAGGTCGGCAATATCGGATCAACCGATTTTGTGGCTCGCCACGACTCGATTCTTGAGGGAGAAAAAGCCGCTCAGGCAGCGCTGCCGCAGATTCGCGAAACGATCCGGAGAGCCTCGGGTAACTGACAATTTGCCTATAAGGCTATTCAATTTACGTCGTAGTAATGACGACTTTACCGGTTGATTTGCGGGTCACCACTTGGTTGAGCGCCTCGACCGCCTGTTCCAGCAGATAGGTCGCCGAAACATGCGGCTTGATCGCGCCGTCCAGGTACCAGTGAATCAGCGTCTGGAAACTCTCGGTCATCACCTGGGGATTCAATTCCGCATAGGCCGGCCAGTTAAGACCGATCACGTCAACATTTTTAACCAGCAGGTGATTGGCGGGAATCTGCGGCACGTTACCCCCCGCAAAACCAATGATCAGGATGCGCCCTTCAAAGGCGATACTGCGCAGCGAAGCAGTGAACAACTCACCGCCCACCGGATCGTAGACCACGTCCGCGCCGCGACCATCGGTTAATTCCTTGATCCGCGCCCGCACGTCCTCCTGGCTGGAATCAATCAGATGGTCGGCGCCGTGTGCGCGGGCTACTTCCAGCTTTCCTTGGCCGTTAGCCGTGGCGATGACCGTCGCCCCCAATTGCTTGCCAATGGCGACAGCAGTCAATCCGACTCCGCCGGATGCACCATGTACCACCAGCGTTTCCCCGGCCCGCAAGCGCGCCCGATGCCACAAGGCGACATGCGAGGTACCGAATACCACAGGGAAAGCGGCTCCGTGCTCCCACGACATCGCCACCGGCATCGGCACACAGCGCTTGATATCCGCGATGACCTGCTCGGCATAGCCACCGTGCGGCGTCATGGCGATCACCCGATCACCGATGGCGATCCCTTTCACGCCGGCGCCCAGTTCAAGCACTTCGCCGGAAACTTCAAAGCCGGGACTGAAGGGCGGTTGCGGCTGCTTTTGATATTGACCACGAGTGATCAAACTATCGGCGAAATTGACCCCACAGGCCCGCACCCGGATACGCACCTGACCGGGACCGGGGTGAGGATCAACAATCTCCTCCAGCCGTAATGCAGAGGGGCCGGTGAATTCATGACAGACGATGGCTAGCATGGTAAGAAATTCTCCATCGATTTATAAAACCCTTTCTGGTCCCGAAGGTCGAGCAAGAATTTTGCATTGCCCCATCCCAAGACCAGGAGGGGTGGCGCGTAGCGACGGGATACTCTGATCGAAGCCCTGAATGATTTGGGTTCAATGGTTCGCATGGCGCGACCGCGCCGACGCCAGCGCTTGGGCAATCACCTTGCCAAGTTTGGAGCCGGATTCCAGAGTAGTTTCCAAGTCGCGCAGATGACCGTCTTCCAGACCGTAAATCCAGCCATGCAGCACCAGTTGCTGTCCTCTTTTCCAGGCGTCGCCCACCAGCGTGGTGCGGGCAACGTTGCGCACCTGCTCGATGACATTGAGTTCGCACAAAGCGCGCCAGCGGGTGGCGTCGTCCGGCAGCGCCGTCAGGAAATCGCTATGCCAGTCGCGAATATCCTCAATGTGACGCAACCAGTTGTCAATCAGGCCATGGGACGGCCCCCCCAGAGCGTCACGGACGCCGCCGCAGCCGTAGTGACCGCAAACGATGATGTGCTGTACCTTGAGAACTTCGATGGCGTATTGCATCACCGAGAGGCAGTTTAAATCGGTATGCACCACCACATTGGCGACGTTACGGTGCACGAATATTTCGCCCGGTTTCAGACCGGTGATCTGATTGGCCGGAACCCGGCTATCTGAACAGCCGATCCACAGGTAAGCCGGACTATGCAGGGCGGCCAGTCCGGCGAAGAAGCCAGGATCGGCAGCTCGCATCTCCTCGGCCCAGCGGGCGTTGGCGGCAAACAGTTCAGGCAGGTATTTCATTCTGGAATTCTTCCATGACCCAGGGGCGCGCTGACGATAATGTTTTGGGCTCTGGAATAGAAAATTGTTGTGAGTTTTACTAACGTTAAACGGGCTTTCAGCCCGCCTAAAACTGGGGACTGGAAGCCCGTATTACACCCATCAGCCGACTTCCCACAACCCAATTCAGAAAACCTGTACTGGGATGTGGGAGAGTGTTGAGAAATCTTATTATGCGCCGATGATCTTGCGCACCACGTCAGTCATTGAAATCACGCCGATCGGCTGATTCTTCTCGGTCACCACCAGGCGATGCATACGCCGACCCGTCATCAGGCTGACCGCATCACTCAGCAGCGTATCCGCATCGCAAGTCGCGCAACCGGCCGTCATGATCTCGCTGGCCCGCATCGCCCGCGCCTGATCCGGTGTCCGACCCTGCCGTGCCAGCACCATGTCGGTCTGCGACACGACGCCGGTGGCCTTGCCCTGCTCCATGACCACCACCGCATGAATTTCCTTGTCCACCATGATCTTGGCCACTGTTGCGACCGTATCGTCCGGCGTACAGGAGATGATTCCGGCATGCATCAGGTCGCGTACCTTGCTGCCATCGTCAGCGATGGTGATCGCTTCGGCTTGCTCGATGCTGGGTAAGGGTTCGGACATCGGGTACGGATGCGGCGTGGTATGCACGTCGCCCTTGGGCAGCGTCGGATGTACCATGGCTACGGCCGGTTTGCCGCTGACGCCCAAGCCGAACTGGGTGGCACCGATCAGTACCGACATGTTGCCGTGCGGGTGTTTGTTGTCGGCCATCAACTGATGCGCAACTGGCAGCTCTTCGTAGGTGAAGGCCCGCGACATGCAGGGATCCAACTGGCCACGCAGCGCCAGTTCGTTCATCTCGTTACATTGCACGGTATTGGCGAAATGCGAGCCTTGCAGGCGCTTCTGCCGCATCCACAGGTAGCGCAGATCGACGGTCGCATTGAAGCCGGAGGTGCCGGCACAAACGACGACCATGCCGCCGGTTTCGCAAACAAAAATCGAACTGGGTATGGTGGATTCACCCGGGTGTTCAAAGACGATGTTCGGGGCGCGCTTTTCGCCAAGCACATCCCAGATCTTCGAACCGAAGGAGCGCACACCCTTCAACCATTTGGCATAGCCGGCGTTATCCTTCCAGTGCGGCAACATGCCCCAGTGATCGAACTCATTGCGATTGATGCACCCTTTGGCTCCCAGCTTCATGCAGTAATCGAACTTGTCCTCGCCTGAAACCATGGCCACGGAGGTCGCGCCAACCGCCTTGGCGATCTGGATCGCCATCGAGCCGAGGCCGCCTGCGCCACCCCAGATCAGGGCCACGTCGCCCTTCTTGATGGAGCTGCTTTCCCAGCCATGAAGCATGCGCCAGGCAGTCGCCGCGACCAGCACATAGGATGCCGCTTCTTCCCAGTTCATGTGCTTGGGCTTGGGCATGCACTGCTGGCCCTGGACGCGGGTGAATTGGGCAAAACCGCCGAAATTGGTTTCGTACCCCCAGATTTTGTAAGTCGGCGAATACATCGGATCGCCGCCTCCCTTGACCCACTCGCAATTGCGACTGTAAGTGCCGCAATGCACCACCACTTCGTCACCCACCTTGACGTTGGTGACATCCTTGCCGACCTTGTGGACGATGCCGGCCGCATCGCTGCCGCCGATATGAAAGTCTTCAGATTGGCCGGCCTTGTTGCGGGCACCGATGACATTGACCGGAATACCCATTGCCGCCCAGACGTTGTTGTAGTTGATGCCCGCCGCCATCACGTAAACCAGCACTTCGTCATCGGCGATGGACGGGGTGTTCACCACTTCCTTCTTAAGCGAGTCCATCGGCTTGCCAAAGCGGTCTTCGCGGATCAGCCAGGCGTGCATTTTTTCCGGAACTTCGCCCAAGGGGGGCTGATCACCTAGGTCGTATAATTGCTTGCTCATGAGGATGCTCCTTTAAGGTTATGTTGCTGGTTGAATTGTCCGACTTGAATCTGGAGAGAATATGCTGTCGCATACGCTCGTATTCTGCAAACTGACCGGATCGATTTTCGCTCAGGCGCTCGCCAATAGCGGCGAGACCACCGGCCAGATCCAGACCAAAGGTTCCGAATTCCTCTTTTAACAAGCGCATAACCCAGGCGTTGTGATGGCGGGTGCGCTGCTTGCCCAGCAAGCCGGCATTGACCAGAAAGCTGCGGTGCCTGTCGACATGATCCTGTAATTGCTTGATCCCTGTGTTCATTGACGCGCTCACCAGGCACACCGGGTAATCCCAATCCTCCCGGCGATCCTGACGAGGTGCGCTACGTCCGATTTCTGCGGCCGTCTTGCGTGCCGGGGCGCCCAGGTCAGACTTGTTTACCGCGAACACATCCGGGATTTCGATAATACCAGACTTCAGATACTGGATAGCGTCGCCCGAGGCCGGTTGCGCTACATAACAGACGGTATCGGCGATCTCGGCAATATCGATTTCGGTCTGGCCGACGCCGACCGTCTCGATCACCACGATGTCAAAGCAGGCGAGCATCAGCCAGCTCATCGGCCAAACCTCGGTCGCCACCCCGCCCAACTGATTGCGATTGGCCAGCGAGCGGATGAACAGTCCCTCGTCATGTGATGAGTTCTTGATGCGTATGCGATCCCCGAGCAGGGCGCCACCGCCCAGTTCGGGGCGACTTGACGGGTCCACCGCAAGCACCCCGACCGTCCTTCCCGAGAGGCGCCATTCCCTGATCATCGCGCAAACCAGAGAAGATTTCCCGGCACCGGGGGGGCCGGTAACCCCGATCAGGTGGCCGTCATTCAGCCAGCGCTCGCCGGAAAGCGCCGCCAGCAACCGTGCCGAGCGGATCCGCGCGTCGGCCAGTTTGTTGTCCAGCAAATTCAAACCGCTGGCCACCGCCGCCCGCTCCCCGCGCCGTATCCGCAAAGCCAACTGCTCGGGATCGGGAAGATTTGCTTGAGTCATTTCTCCATCACGGCAGTAATCCAAGCCGTTCGAGCCCGTTGCATTCGCGGATCACATCGACCATATCCGCCATGATGGTATTCAGGCTGAAATCCTTGGGCGTGTAAATGGCGCGCACCCCTTGCGCCATCAACTTTTCAGCATCTTCCTGCGGGATGATTCCACCGACAATCACCGGCACTGTTGCCAAATCGCGCAAGCGCAGTTCCTGCAGAACTGCTTCGACCAGCTCCATGTGGCTTCCCGAAAGGATCGACAGTCCCACCATATGCACCCCTTCCTCCTGGGCCGCCTGGGCAATCTGTTGCGGGGTCAGCCGGATACCGTCGTAGACGACCTCGAAGCCGACATCCCTGGCCTTGACGGCAACCTGCTCCGCCCCATTGGAGTGCCCGTCCAGCCCCGGTTTACCGACCAACAGCTTCAGCGGTCGTCCCAAGGCAATGCCGGTGTTGGCGACTCGCGTCCTGAGTTCGGTGACCTGATCCTTCCTGCCCAGTACTTCGCGGCTGTCAATGGAAATATCGATCCCTGTCGGCGGCCTGAACTCGCCGAAAACCGCACGCAAGGAATCTCCCCATTCACCGGTAGTAACTCCCGCCAACGCACAGCGAATCGAACTGGGCATGATGTTCTCGTCGCTTTTGGCGGCATCGGTGAGCCCCTGCAAGGCGGCCCGAACATCGGCATCGTTGCGGCTCTTTCGATGCGCCTGCAGACGTTCGATCTGCTCGCGCTCGGCCAACGGATTGGTTTTCATGATACCGCCATCATTACCCAGGGTCAGTGGCGATTCAGCCGTTTCCTGGAAGCAGTTAACGCCGATGATTTTCAGATCACCCGACTCGATGGCGCGCAGGCGGTTCATGTGGCTGCCGACCAGTTCGCGCTTGATGTAGCCGGACTCGATCGCTGCAACAATTCCGCCCTGGGCTTCGACGTTCTCGATTTCAATCCTGGCGCCCTCGATCAGCTCGCTGACCTTGGCGGCAATCACCGGCGAGCCATCCAGAATATCCGCGTACTCCAGCAGATCGGTTTCGAACGCCATCACCTGCTGTATGCGCAATGCCCATTGCTGATCCCAGGGGCGCGGCAAGCCCATGGCCTCGTTCCAGGCCGGGAGCTGGATGGCGCGGGCTCGAGCACCTTTGGAGAGCACCACCGCCAGCATTTCCAGAACGATTCTTTGCACATTGTTTTCCGGCTGCGGCTCGGTCAAACCCAGGGAGTTGACCTGCACGCCATAGCGGAACCGACGCAGTTTGGGATCTGCAACCTGGTAGCGCTTCAAGGTCAACTCGTCCCACATTACGCCGAAGGCCCGCAGCTTGCAGCACTCTTCAACGAAGCGTATGCCGGCATTGACGAAAAAAGAAATCCGTTCGACGACCTGCGGAAACTGATCCGGCGTGATCACGCCGGTCGCCTTGACCCGGTCGAGAACCGCCATTGCGGTGCACAGGGCATAGGCCAGCTCCTGAACCGGTGTAGCGCCTGCCTCCTGTAAATGGTAACTGCAGATATTGGTCGGATTCCACTTTGGAACATGCTTGATGGTGTAGTTGATCGTATCGGCGATCAGGCGCATCGAGGGACCCGGCGGATAGATGTAGGTGCCGCGCGAAAGATATTCCTTGATGATGTCGTTCTGCGTGGTACCGCTCAGTGTTTTTGGATCAATGCCACGCCGTTGCGCCAAGCCGATATAAAGCGCCATGAGCCATGACGCCGTGGCATTGATGGTCATCGACGTGTTCATCTGATCGAGCGGTATCTGGTCGAACAACTGATCCATGTCCTCGATATGCGAAATCGGCACGCCGACCTTGCCGACCTCGCCCCGGGCCAGGATATTGTCGGCGTCGTAGCCGGTCTGTGTCGGCAGATCGAAGGCCACCGATAGTCCGGTCTGGCCTTTGGCGAGATTGGTACGATAAAGCGTATTGGATGCCTTGGCCGAGCTGTGACCACTGTAGGTCCGCATCAACCAGGGCTTATCCCGTTTTTTCTGACCGACTACCATGACTATCCCCTTTTTCTGATCAAGAGACATCTCTCGATCTCATAAATTTTCTCAGCAATCCTGTTAGCGCCCATGTTTATATTGTCGAACTACTTGGAACTCCATGCAATATGAATCTTGCATTGGGCGAGACCCTTTTTTTCGGTTGAAGCCGAACCTACACAGCATCTATCAGAGAACGTGCGATTACCTTCAGGGCCAGGGTTTCTTCGGCCCCCTCGAATATCGACAGCACACGCGCATCGACAAAATAACGGCTGACCGGCGACTCCTCGGCATAGCCCATGCCCCCGTGAATCTGCAAGGCTTCGCGGGTGAGCCACTCAGCCGTCCGGCAGGTAAATAGTTTCACCAAGCTGGCTTCCATCTGGCCTGCTCCCTGATCCATCAAACGACCGACGGCGTAAGTGAATTGGCGGGAAACAGTCAGCAGCGTTGCCATGCGCGCCAGTTTGACGAGCGTCAGTTGATAATCGCCTATGGGTTTGCCAAATACCTTGCGTTCCTGGGAATAGGAAACCGCTTTATCGAAGGCGGCTTGCATGACGCCGATGGCACGAGCGGCCGTTTGGATGCGTCCACCGGCAAATCCGGCCATGGTGAAGTAAAAACCTTTGCCTTCACCCTCCGGCCCGCCCACCAGGTTTTCATCAGGAACGAAGACATGGTCGAAGAAAAGCTCATAGGAATGCATACCGCGATAACCGATGGTTGCAATCGCCCGCCCGGTGAGCAAGCCGCCTTGTGGCTGGCGATATTCGAAATCGTGCCCCTCATAGACATCCTTCTCGACTAGGAACATGCTCAGCCCTTTGTGGCCGAGCGAACGGTCGGGATTGGAGCGGGCCAGAACCAGTAGTAGACCGGCTTTACCGGCCATGGTGCACCAGGTCTTGGCGCCGTCGAGTATCCAGCCGCCATCGCACTTCGTTGCCTTCAGGCGCATCGCTGCGACATCGGAGCCGGTATCCGGCTCGGTGACGGCAATGGCACACAAGGGGTCGCCCATGGCGACCAGGGGCAACCACTTTTGTCTCTGTTCTTCCGTTCCCCCTTTGAGTAGCGCCCGGCTGAGGATTTCCGGACGCGTGATCAGGCTGCCCGCCCCACCAAGCGAGCCGCGCGTAAGCTCCTCGGTGACCACGATCATTCCCATGTTGTCTTCATGGTCGTCGCTCTGGATGCCACCGTAGCGCTCGGGAATCGACAATGCAAAGCAGCCCATTTCCGTCAGCGGTTCGAGGATTTCCTTCGGAATGATGCGGTCTTGGCGATGAATCTCCTCGGCCAAAGGCATCACCACATTGGTGGCCAGCTTGCGGAATGAGTCCTGCATCATCGTCGCGTCATGGCCAAGCATGTAGGCACCGCTTGCGCCATTCAAGGCAATGATTTGCCTGCCCAGCGCTTCCAGATTGCCTGCATCCAGTTGCGATTGGCAGAAACGACGCAGGGCGGGTGCGTCCAGGGTCGCCAGATCCTCTTCGTCAATGCCGAAACTTTGCGGGCGCGCAAAAAAACGATTGCGAATATTCTGCAAAGCCTCGGCGCAAAAAACCAGGGTCATCCGCTCTTCCAGACAGGCGCCATTGACTGCCTCATTGGCGACAACCACCTTATAGACATAGTCCACCGCAAAATGCGCCGTGCTCGATTCGGCGGCGCACCAGGCCAGGTCGAAACAGGCCATCTGATGCTCATCGAGTTTGTCGCCCGAAACCCCCTTGT
Source organism: Propionivibrio sp. (assembly GCA_043737935.1). Classification (GTDB taxonomy): domain Bacteria; phylum Pseudomonadota; class Gammaproteobacteria; order Burkholderiales; family Rhodocyclaceae; genus Propionivibrio. The sequence continues at coordinate 16,602 of JAYSZS010000227.1, forward strand.
CACCGACGCATTTCTGCTTGATCCAGATCAAGGATTGCTTGATCAGTGCATCGGCTACAGCAAGATACTGCGACGCTTCCTGCATCCTGTTGTTGACATCACTCATGGTTCATTACCTTATTGATGGCCGATCGGCCGTTATTTACTGGTCCGGTTACTGACAATGCGAATGAACGAACAAAAGCGCAATAGTCGCTCATTTCGTCATGGGTCAATGTGGGCTTCATTTATTTTCTCCGCATCCCGCCGGTCAAAGAAAACGAGCGTGCGTAGCAAGAAAAAAACTGATGCCGGAGGCGGATTCATCAATAACAATCAATAACACCGCAATCCAGCCGAACCCTTTTAACAGTATTCCATTCTAACGCCTGATGATGATGCTCCACAACATCAATTGAGAAAATCTCATTGATTGAGCATTACCCATCGCACCGCCTCCGTGCCGATGGTGCGCGGAAGTGTGTTGCCGACTCGTCAACTGCACTTTCGAAGTCGCGTCCAACGGCGGTTTCCGCGATAATTACAGGGTTCGCCTCAACCTGGGAGTCGGTGCCAGCGTAGCGGCGCTCGGTAATCTGTTTCCGCGCGAATTGCACTTCCGCCAAATGTATCAATGAGCATTAATGAAAGAACGCATTCCGATGACCATCGCCACGGTGCAATGTGAACGCACAGACCCTGTCGCTACGCTCACACTCTCCAATCCGGGCAGGCTCAACGCTCTAAACGCCGCGATGTGGCAGGAACTGCGGCAACTCGTTCTGCAGCTTGCGGGAGACGCCGACATCCGTTGCGTGATCCTGCGCGGTGCCGGCGAGGTTTTCGCCGCCGGCGGTGATCTCGAGGAACTGCGGGAAGCCCGTGCCACGCAAGACAGCGCATTGGCATACCACGAGGCGGTCGGGGTGGTGTTGCAGGCCATCGAGCAGCTTCCCCAGCCGACCATAGCGGCGATTCAGGGGCCTTGTGCCGGCGCCGGGCTGGAAATCGCCTGTGCCTGCGACCTGAGGATTGCAGGACAATCAGCCCGTTTCGGCGCTCCGGTCATGAAGCTCGGGTTTTCCATGTACCCCGGCGAACTGGCCGGTTTGCTGGCGCTCGCCGGCCCGGCGCTGACCAGGGAGATCCTGCTCGAGGGTCGATTGCTGACCGCGGCCGATGCACTCGGCAAGGGTCTGCTGACGCGTGTGGTGCCGGACGCCGACGTTCACAGCGAAGCCCTGGCAACGGCACAACGCATCGCCGCTGGCGCGCCGTTGGTGGCACGCTGGCACAAGCAGTGGATTGCGCGGCTGATGGACCCCACGCCGCTCAGCGAAGCCGAAAAGCGTGCGTCATTTGCGTTTATCGACAGCGCCGACTATGCCGAAGGACTCGCCGCCTTTCTCGAAAAACGCCCGCCGCGTTTCACCGGACACTGATCCTACGCGCATACTCGAAATCCAAGCGCGCTCGTCGATCAACGTGCGCTGGCAGGTTGTCGAGTAGCGGAGTAACGGAGTAAAGGGAGTAAGGGAGCACGACCGGCCGGCGCCGGTCGGGTCGGAGCGCCGGACTACTTGCCGGCCGTTTCGCGTTTGCGGCGTGAAGTTGGCATCAAGGTCGCCTCACCATCGATGACCACCGTTTCTCCCACGGTGCACACGGTATCGAGGACAACCCGACCCTTTTCGGCGATAACTTCCTTGACTGTCACCTTGGCGTGAACCGTATCGCCGGGACGAACCGGGGCCCGGAAGCGCAGGGACTGGCTCATGTAAATGCAGCCCGGCCCCGGCAAGCGATTGCCTAGCACCGCCGAAATGAGGCTGGCGGACAACATGCCGTGCGCGATACGGCCACCAAACATCGTCGTCTTGGCAAAGTCCTCATCCATATGAACCGCATTGACGTCGGTGGACACTCCGGCAAACAGGACGAGGTCCGCATCAGTTATGGTCTTGGCAATTTCTGCGCTCATGCCGACAGTCATGTCTTCTACGTCGTAACCGTTCTGGGGATTCATGAAAGGCCTTTCTAGGTAATTATCAGCGCGGGTGGGCCGCACCGGAGGTAAATGGCGCCTGCTTTCGCCTGCGTCAACGAATTTTCTTCAGCGTTCCGGATCGCTTGGAACTGGTACGCCGCAAGGACAAGTATTTTTATTTTAAGTATTTGAGTATCCTTGATATGAGCATTCAGGTCAAACGTCATTTCACCCCATTGCCTGGCAGGGGAAATCGCCCAATATGACCCCGGCGTGTCAACCCCGAGTGCAGATTGCCTGTTCATGCACTGGGTAGGAAGAACTCTGCGCAAGATCTGCAACGGGTTTTTCCTTCTGCTATCGAGTCTGCGTGCTCTCCGAGTAGAAGGGGCTAATGGCTCACCCCTCCAGCGCTTCCCAGCGCTCCAGCAGCAGCAGCAACTCTTCATCGATTTTCGTCAGACGCTGCGCTATTCGCATTGCTTCTTGCGGCTCGGCCTGATAGAACGCCGGGTTTTCCAGGCGCTGGCCGATTGTTTTTTGCTCCTGTTCAAGTGCTACAATCCGTTCGGGCAGTTCGGCGAGTTCGCGCGAGTCCTTGTAGCTCAGTTTGCGGCTACTTTCGACCTTGACCCGGGGCGCCTGCGGCGCTGCCATAACAGCCGACGCAACACGTTTCACCGCCGACTGCGCACTATCCTCGGCACGCCGCTTGACCTGATAATCCGCCCAGTCCTGATAACCACCGGCATACTCGCGCCAGACACCGTCTCCCTCGAAGGCGATAGTCTGCGTCACCACGTTGTCAATAAAAACCCGGTCGTGACTGACCAGAAACAGCGTGCCGGTGTACTCCTGCAACAACTGTTCGAGCAATTCAAGCGTTTCGATGTCGAGGTCGTTGGTCGGTTCGTCGAGCACCAGAACGTTGGCCGGACGCGCAAACAGACGGGCCAGGAGCAAGCGGTTGCGTTCGCCGCCGGAGAGCGATTTGACCGGCGAGCGGGCGCGCTGCGGAGCAAAGAGAAAATCGCCGAGATAGCCGATCACATGCTTTTTCTCGTTGCCGATCTCGACGTAATCCGAACCCGGTGAAATCACATCGATCAGCACCGCCTCTTCGTCGAGTTGCGTTCTGAACTGGTCGAAGTAAGCCACCTGTATTTTGGTACCAAGACGAACTCGGCCCGAGTCCGGCGCCAGTTCGCCGAGGATCAGGCGCAGCAGGGTTGTCTTGCCGGCGCCGTTGGGGCCGATCAGGCCGATCTTGTCGCCACGCTGCAAACGGCAGGAAAAGTCGCTTACGACCGCCAGTGGTTGCGCGCCTTCGCCAAAACTCTTGCTCACGTGCTCCAGTTCGGCCACTAGCTTGCCGCTCCGGTCGCCCGAATCGAGCGCCAGTTCAACCTTGCCCTGACGCTCGCGGCGTGCGGCACGCTCGCGCCGCAGT
>JAYSZS010000228.1:0-9635 GCA_043737935.1 Propionivibrio sp.
AAGTTGTGCAGCACGGTGGAAAAGTCAGCCCGGGATCTGCGCCTGACACTGCCGCTCGAACCCTCGCGTTTTGCCTTGCTGCAACTGACCGCGCGCATGGGTTTTGACAATGGCGTGGCTGGCCTGATGCGCGAAGTCGAAGCCTTTGCGGCCCTGCTCGAAACGCAGGCGCAGCGTTCGGAAGGGCTGGAGAACTGCTGGCGCCGTGCCGGCGAGTTGCTAACGCAGTTGCGCCGCTGGCAGGGCGGAGCCGATGCCGACTACGTGCGCTGGGGCGAAACCTACACGCATGCGCTGCAACTCAATGCCACGCCGCTGGTCATTGCGAAAATCATGCAGAAGCAGATGAGCGGCCACCCCCGCGCCTGGATCTTCACTTCGGCAACCCTCGCTGTACAACGTGATTTCGGGCACTACTGCGCCGAGATGGGGCTTGATCAGAGCGAATCGGCGTTCTGGGACAGCCCTTTCGATTACCCGCGCCAGGCACTGCTTTACGCGCCGCAAAGCCTGCCCGATCCGAACAGTCACGGCTTTGCCGAGGCCGTGGTCCAGGCCGCTTTTCCGGTACTCAAGGCCAGCGGCGGGCGGGCATTCTTCCTGTGTACTTCCCTGCGCGCCATGCGCCGCACACATGAATTGCTAAGTGAACAGCTTGAACGGGCCGGGCTCGATTTCCCCTTGCTGTTGCAAGGCGAGGGCAGCAAGAACGAGCTGCTCGAACGCTTCCGCCGGCTCGGCAACGCCATTCTGGTCGGCAGCCAGAGTTTCTGGGAAGGCGTCGACGTGCGCGGCGACGCGCTGTCGGTGGTGGTCATCGACAAGCTGCCCTTCACACCGCCTGACGATCCGGTGCTTTCGGCACGAATCGAGCGCATGAAGAACGAAGGGCGCAACGCCTTCATGGACTATCAGTTGCCGCGTGCCGTGATCAACGTCAAACAGGGTGCCGGTCGGCTGATTCGCGACGAGACGGATCGTGGCGTGCTGATGATCTGCGACCCGCGTCTGATCAACAAACCCTACGGCAAGCGCATCTGGCGCAGTCTGCCGCCGATGAAGCGGACTCGCGAGCTCGACGAAGTTCTGGCGTTTTTCGCGTCGCCATGACAACTTCAACCCGGTACGTGCCCGGTGCGCCCCTGCCTGCGGATTGCCGCGATGCCGCTGCGCTTCTCAATCGCGGGTGTGTTTGCCATTCGGTCGATCACCAGAAACTGCGCCAGGCGCTGGCTGGCGGGGTGGCTAACGAGGGTGGCAAGGTCAACGATTCGCTGAGCGAATTGTTGGCGACACGTCCCCATCTGTTCTCGGATACGCGGGTCTATGTGGCCGAGGCCCACCTGCAATTCATGGCCGACCTGATTGGCGTGATCGAACAGGTGGTAGGGATCGACGCCTGGCGCGAACGTGTATTCACCTATGCGCCGGAGATCGCGCGATATTCGCCTGCGGCGGCGGGGGTTTTTCTTGGCTACGACTTCCATCTCGGGGCCGATGGGCCGCGCCTGATCGAGATCAACACCAATGCCGGCGGCGGGTTGCTCAACGCCAAATTGCTGCGCGCACAGTATGCCTGCTGCACACCGATTGTTGCCATGGCCGATCCGTCACTCGAAGCTATGTTTGTAAACATGTTCCGTGAGGAATGGCGGCTGGCGCGCGGAGAGGTTCCTCTGCGCCGCATCGCCATTGTCGATGCGGCGCCTGACGGCCAGTTTCTGGCGCTGGAGTTCGAGTTGTTCCGGCAATTGTTCGAATCCAGGGGAATCCTTGCCCTGGTGGCCGATCCCGGCGATCTCTCGTTTGATGGCGAGCGTGTATTGTGTAGGGGACAGGCCGTCGATCTGGTCTACAACCGGCTGACTGATTTTTCGCTGGCTGAAGCACAGCATGAGGTATTGCGTGCGGCCTACCTTGCCGACGCCGTGGTACTTACGCCACACCCGCAGGCACACGCGCTGTATGCTGACAAGCGCAATCTGGAAACCCTGACCGATGAAGCCTGGATGAAGGAAATTGGCGTCAGCGCAACACAGCGGCACTTACTCTTGACCGGCATTCCGCGCACCGTGCGGGTCGCTCCGGATCAAGCCGGGAGCTTCTGGGCGAGCCGTAAACAGTGGTTCTTCAAGCCGGCGGCGGGCTATGGCAGCAAAGCCACGTATCGCGGCGACAAGCTCACCCGGCGTGTTTTCGCAGAAATCTCGCTCGGCGGGTACGTCGCCCAGGCGCTGGTGCCGCCTTCCGAAAGGCGCTTGCTGGTCGACGGGATCGAACAGGATCTCAAGCTGGACTTGCGCAATTACGTTTATCAGGGCGCCGTTCAACTTGTTTCGGCGCGAATGTATCAGGGGCAGACGACCAATTTCCGCACCCCCGGCGGGGGTTTTGCGGCGGTGTTTTCAGTGTCATGCCAAGGGGAAGAAAGAGTCTGTTAATGAGAGCGAACAGTCTGTAAAACAGCTAACGGCTGCCGATCAGCGCAGCTTCAAACGGCTGACCGAATTGTGCAGTGAGGTGGACAGTTGTTGCCGCTTATGTGCAGCTTGAACGGTGTTCTTCACCGCATTGGCACTTTCTTCAGACATCTGTGCGACGTTATCGATGTTTGTGGCTATCTCGCTGGAGGTGGTTCCCTGTTCGCGGATCGCATCCGAAATACAGTTGACCACCTCCGTGACACGCATCGAGCCCGAGCGGATATCGTTTATTGACCTGCCGGCCTGAGAGGCTGTGAATTAATGCTTTAACCTCCACCGCAGAGGCGCAAAGTGGCCAAGGTGTCGCACAGAATGCCTTACAAACCATGGGTTAACTTTGCGTTTTCTTGATACCTTTGTGTCTTTGCGGTGGATTTTCGATTTTTTCACAGTCTATCAGTGGCCTGCTCGACGCTCTTGCTGGCTTGTACGAATCCACTCTGCATGCTGTCCACCGCGCTGCGCGTGCCGTTCTGGATTTTCCCGACCCTGCTGGAAATTTCGCTGGTTGTTTGACGGGTCCGTTCAGCCAGCTTGCGAACTTCATCGGTAACGACAGCAAAACCTCTGCCCTGTTCACCTGCACGGGCGCCGCTTCAATGGCGGCGTTCAGTGCCAGCAGATTGGTCTGCTCGGCGATCTCCTTGATGGTATCGACGATCAAGGAAATCCGCTCGGACTGGCGTACCAGTTCTTCGATGCTAGTCGAGGAGAATTGCACGGCATCCGAAATCTTTGTGCATTTCGCTCGCGGCACTTTCGATGATTTGTGTCGCGGCCATGGACAGATCGCTGGCCTGCATGGAGATGTCATGCGTTTCACGAGCGTTCTCGGCAACCTGGTCGATGCTGACGGCCATTTCTTCTACGGCAGCCGCCATAGATGAAGCAGATCCACTCTGCGCCGGGTACGCAGGGAAATATCCTTGAAGGTCTCCAGCATTTCGCTCGAAGCGGATGAGAGTTGTTCTGCATCGCGAACGATTTCTTCGACCATATGGCGCAATGTCTCCTGCATTTCATTCATACCGGCCAGGAGGCTGCTACTGTCGCCCGGAACACAGTTGATTTCGCTACTTGGGTCATCATGCGCGAAGCGCTGCATGATCTGCCTGGCGACCTATACGCAAGCACAGCTCGTTCTTTCTGGCGAGCATGACAATTAGCGCCGCGCTCTTGAAAACAGGTCAGGGCTCCCCCAATTACCCTAATTACAAGCCATTAACCAGGGAAAACGCATGCGTCTTGACAAACTCACCACCAAATTCCAGCAGGCTCTGGCCGATGCACAGAGCCTGGCCGTCGGTCACGACAACCAGATGATCGAGCCGCAGCATCTGCTGCTGGCCTTGCTGCAGCAGGACGATGGAGGCACGGCATCGTTGCTGGCCCAGGCTGGCGCCAATGTGCAGGCGCTCAAGACCACGCTCGGCCAGGCCATTGCTCGTCTGCCGAAGATCGAGGGGCATGGCGGCGAGGTGCAAATTGGCCGCGATCTGACCAACCTGCTCAATCTCACCGACAAGGAAGCGCAAAAGCGCGGCGACCAGTTCATCGCCAGCGAGATGTTTCTGCTCGCCGTTTGCGACGACAAGGGTGAAACAGGCCGTCTGGCCAAACAGCACGGCCTTTCGCGCAAGGCGCTCGAGCAGGCGGTGGCCTCGGTACGCGGCGGCGCGGGCGTCAATACTCAGGAGGCCGAAGGGCGGCGCGAATCGCTGAAAAAATACTGCATCGACCTCACCGAGCGCGCGCGTCAAGGCAAGCTCGACCCGGTGATCGGTCGCGACGACGAAATCCGCCGGGCCATCCAGATCCTGCAACGGCGCACCAAGAACAACCCGGTGCTGATCGGCGAACCGGGCGTCGGCAAGACGGCCATTGTCGAAGGCCTGGCGCAGCGCATCGTCAATGACGAAGTGCCGGAAACGCTGAAAGGCAAGAAGGTGCTCAGCCTCGACATGGCGGCGCTGCTGGCCGGTACCAAGTATCGCGGCGAGTTTGAAGAACGCCTGAAAGCCGTGCTCAAGGAAATTGCCCAGGAAGAAGGGCGCATCATCGTTTTCATCGACGAACTGCATACCATGGTTGGCGCCGGCAAGGCCGAGGGCGCGATGGATGCCGGCAACATGCTGAAGCCGGCGCTGGCGCGCGGCGAACTGCATTGTGTCGGCGCTACCACACTGGATGAATACCGCAAGTACGTAGAGAAGGACGCTGCGCTCGAACGCCGCTTCCAGAAAGTGCTGGTCGACGAGCCGACGGTCGAAAGCACGATCGCCATCCTGCGCGGTCTGCGCGAGAGATACGAACTGCACCACGGCGTTGCGATCACCGATCCGGCCATCGTTGCTGCGGCCGAACTGAGCAATCGCTACATTACCGATCGTTTCCTGCCGGACAAGGCGATCGACCTGATCGACGAGGCAGCGGCGCGGATCCGGATGGAAATCGACTCGCGTCCCGAGGTCATGGACAAGCTCGACCGGCGCATGATCCAGCTCAAGATCGAACGTGAGGCGGTGCGCAAGGAGAAGGACGAGGCCTCGAAAAAGCGCATGCACTTGATCGAGGACGAGCTGCTTAAGCTGGAGCGTGAGTACAACGATCTCGAAGAAGTATGGAAGTCCGAAAAGGCGCAGGTCCAGGGGAGCGCGCACATCAAGGAAGAGATCGATCAGCTCAAGGCGCAGATGGCCGAGCTGCAGCGCAAGGGACAATATGACAAGCTCGCCGAGTTGCAATACGGCAAGTTGCCGCAGCTTGACGCGCAATTGAAAGCGGCGGAAAAATCAAACGAGAGCGGGCAGCAGAACAAGCTGTTGCGCACCCAGGTCGGCATCGAGGAAATTGCCGAGGTGGTGTCGCGCGCTACCGGTATCCCGGTGTCTAAAATGATGCAGGGCGAACGCGAGAAGTTGCTGCACATGGAAGCCCGCCTGCACCAGCGCGTGGTCGGCCAGGACGAGGCGGTGCGTCTGGTGTCCGACGCCATTCGTCGCTCGCGGGCCGGGCTGGCCGATCCGAACCGGCCCTACGGTTCGTTCCTATTCCTCGGCCCGACCGGGGTCGGCAAGACCGAGCTGTGCAAGGCGCTGGCCGGCTTCCTGTTCGATTCGGAAGATCACATGATCCGTATCGACATGAGCGAATTCATGGAAAAACACTCGGTGTCGCGCCTGATCGGTGCGCCGCCCGGCTACGTCGGCTACGAGGAAGGTGGCTTTCTGACCGAAGCCGTTCGTCGCAAGCCGTACAGCGTGATCCTGCTCGATGAAATCGAGAAGGCGCATCCGGATGTCTTCAACGTGCTGCTTCAAGTGCTCGACGATGGGCGCATGACCGACGGGCACGGGCGTACCGTCGATTTCAAGAACACCGTGATCGTGATGACCTCGAATCTCGGTTCGCAAATGATCCAGCAGATGGCCGGCGACGATTATCAGGTGATCAAACTGGCGGTAATGGGAGAAGTGAAGAGCTATTTCCGGCCGGAGTTCATCAACCGCATCGACGAGGTCGTCGTCTTCCACGCGCTCGACGAAAAGCACATCAAGTCGATTGCGAAGATCCAGCTTGGCTATCTGGAAAAGCGGCTGGCGCAACTCGAAATGAAGATCGAGATCGACGACAGCGCACTTTCCGAAGTAGCGGCCGCGGGCTTCGACCCGGTATTCGGCGCGCGGCCCCTGAAACGCGCCATACAGTCGCAACTAGAAAACCCGCTGGCCAAGGCGATACTCGAAGGACGTTTTGGCGCCGGCGAAACGATCAAGGTCGTCTGTCAGGGCGGCGTGATGCGCTTCGAGAAAGTCTGATCGTCAAAGGGGCGCTGTACTGGTGTAGCTTTCCGTTTCACCGCCGGGTTTATACGAGGCGCAAGAACAGGCGCTTATGCATTGAGCACCCTTGAGCCGTAGCGCAAAGAGCCTGTTGCCTAAGCCGGTGTAGGTTGCGACGCTGGAATCCGGGACGCTCGATGTTTGTGCTGGACGCCTTGCTCATCCGTGATCCGCTTCAGCATGCAGTGTCCATTACACCACGCTCACACGGAACTTCTGGAAATGGTAATTGCCGACGGCTGAGCCAGCGTTTGGAGGACCACACAATACCTTTCGGTCAGGCGCAGTAGCGTGGCAAGTTGTTCTTCCAGCCTTTGGCGCCCTGCAGAACTTCTCTGCGGCGGCCCTCAAGGCGGTGTACGATCTGTCGCTGGCGAGTGTTGCTTCATGCCTGTCGGCTTATCTACTCGGTGGTGCGGCCGGCATCGCCGTCGGTGGCTTTCTGGCGATCCGACGCGCCCAAGAGCAGAGTATCGCGGTGTGTATTTCTTTCGGCGCCTTGATCAGCCTGCTGCTGGCCAAGGGTGTGGTGGTCGGCTGGGCGGTGCTTCCGCTGATGACGGCGATGGGATTTGGCATCGGCATCGCCGGCCCGTCGCGTGACCTGCGGGTGCGCAGGGCGGCAACGCAAGGGTTTGGCGAGGCCTCCTACGGCAGGGTTTACGGCTTTGTCTATTCCGGTCTCGATGCCGGGCTGGCAACGGCGCCGCTGATCTTTGGCCAGATCATGGATGGTGGGCATTTCAGTACGCTGTGGGTCACTGTGGCCTTGTTGCAGGGGCTTGCCGAGCTCTCGGCTTTGCTGGTCGGGCGTCAGGCCGATCCCGATGAGGTTTGAACTTAGTTTGCAGCTTGCCGGTCGGATGGATTTTTAGTGTAACCCTGCTGTCTTGAAATAGAGCAAAGTGGACCCATCTTATTATTGAGTAAATCGAGTTTGTTTTGCAGTGCCTGGAGACGTTGCGCAACAGTACAGATGGGAGTCGTCATGAATGTTGTTTATAACAGCGAGAATTATGCCATTGTCGCCTACCCGGTGCAGCAGGGCTTCGAGTTGGTTGATAAGTTGGGTAGCCGGAGCTTGTTTGTTCAGGGCTCGGTGGCCACTGGTTTGCGCGAGGCAATTGACAGGATTCCTTACGCCGAGCGCAACGAGGAATCGATCGATTCCTTGCTGGACGATTATTGTGTCGGGGCGGCACGACCGATTGTTTATCACTGATCGCGCGAGGGTATAATCTATTCTTTGTGGCGGCGATGGTCACCTTCACCCCATTTGGTCACCTTCACCCCTTCCAAGGAACCTGACACATGGCCATTTACGAATCGGAACATACAAAATTCATGCGTGAAATGCTGGTCAGGCACCCTGAATGGGCTGAGGATCAACTCGTCGGTCGCGCTCTGTTGTGGGACAGGAAGGTGGATTTGTCAGAACAACAGACCCTCCGCGAGTCGAGCGAGCCGAATCGGTCCTATCCGTACGACGTTAACTTCGACCCGCCTTGAATTCTTCTTCTTGATCAACAAACAAACGGCCAGATCAATATCTGGCCTTTTTTTTATCTTGGTGCGCCCGGCAGGGCGCACTGACTTGGAGGTGAAAGTCCTCTACTCGCCCGACAAGGGGGAGAGTGAGCTGAACGGCAAGGGTGTCGCGGGTGACTGCGAAACTGGAGGAAGCTGAAGGCAAAGCGCTGGCCAGACGAACACGAAGCGGATTGGAGGCGGTGTAGCGGGGTGAGATGTTTGATATCCGCCACATCCCGAAACTTGTACGGTTCGCTACGACGCATCTCCCCGGATATGGCACACTGACCTTCACGCTTATGCCTGTCGGATCTACGTCGATGTATCAATTCGGCTTGCCCTGGTGCTCAATTTCTTTGCGCAATGTATACTGGCCCCTTGGCTGTTACCGCCTGGTACCGGCCAGATAATGCTTGCGCCAGAACAGCAGGCTGAGACCCAGGGCAATAGCGATCATGGTACCCATGGCCCACCAGAATCCTGCATCCTGGTGGATGAGAGGAATAAACTCGAAATTCATGCCAAAGATTCCGGCAATCAGGTTCAGCGGCAAAAAGATTGCAGTCAGGGCGGTCAGGGTGCGCATGATGTCGTTGGTGCGGTGTCCCTGCGCGTTGAAATGCATTTGTACGGCGGTCTCGACACTTTGTTCCAGACGTCGGACGTGACGTACCACACGTTCGATATGCTCCAGCAAGTCACGACTTCGGACGTTAAGCAGGTCACGTTCGCGATGCAGTTGCGGCGTTTGCGGCTCCGGCCAGGTTTTGATGGCCTCAATCCAGTCCTGGATCGCTGCAAGCTGGTCTTCACAGATCTCGTCAAGGTAATGCAGCGTCAGGCGAGCATCAAGTAGCGACGCCCAATTGTTGAAGCGGCTCTTCGGGTCGAGCAGCTTGGACTGCCAATGGTCGAGTTGATGAGTCAGTCCGCGGCGTAATTCCAGAAAGCCATCAACCATCAGATTGATGATGCGCAACATCAGGTCAGCCGGGCTGGTCGGAAGGCGGGCACCGGCAGCGCGCGATTCGGCCGAGGATGCGATGAGAAGTTTCGCCGCATAGGACTCAAGTACTGAACAGTCGGCGGGATGAACCGTCAGCAGAACCTGGTCGAACACGGCAAAGCCCACCGGGTTGGTGTCAATCCGCTTGAGGATGGGCGGTCCGCCTTTATGGGCGGGTAATTCCATGCTCGTAGCGCCTGGCGCCGGGTCGCGCTGACCGCATCCAGCCGCGAGTCGGCGGAATACGAGAACATCGTATTGCGAGGTGTAGTCGTAGTGCGAGGGGATGAAGGTGTTAAGTAGATCTGAAAGGTGCAGGTCGACAAGTTGCATGCCACAGACGCGTTGCAAGGTGGCCTGGATCTCGTTTTTTCTTGCCTCGAACTCGTTGCGCGAGCAGGCAATCCACAGGTAGCCCGGCTCGGGCAGGGGGTATTCGGCTGGGTTATCCAGCGCAGACGTTTCGTTGACCCCGCTACTGTGAATATTAAAAATTCGCATACGGTATTATGCCGAAGTATCCTGCTAGTCAGTCAACAAGAAAAAATGAAGCACGGTCTGACCTACGGCGACCATGGGTATCGTGCCGCACAGCAAACCTGGGCAAAGGTAATACTCAGTCTTTACCTGCAGATAAAGCATAGAGCTGCAAAAAAAATCAAGGAGCAGCAGATTGCAGCAATTCTCATTTTAAAAATCATGCCTGATCGCCAACGGTGCGGCTAAAGGACAAGAAAGCGAAAGGAGGTTATTTCAGCCGGTATCGTGCGGTTT
>JAYSZS010000229.1:0-1688 GCA_043737935.1 Propionivibrio sp.
GGCAGACTGCCCGCGAGCACGACCCAGCGTGGCGTGGCGCCCATTGCGGCGAGATCGGAGAGGTTGACGGCCAGAGTTTTCCAGCCCAGTTGGAACGGATCGGTGTCCGGCAGAAAATGGGTACCGGAGACCAGCATGTCGGTGGTGATCGCCAGCTCCATCCCCGGTGAAGGCGCCAGCAATGCGCAGTCGTCACCGGGGCCGAGCACGGCCTGCGGCGTCGGGCGCGCGAAATAGCGGGTGATCAGATCGAATTCGGATGGCACTGAAAGAACCTCTTTCAACGCAGAGCGCGCAGAGACGCAAAGTTCGCAGAGAAAATCGAACAATTCGAAAGATTCATCGTGGTGTTCTCTGCGTCTCTGCGTTGATAGCGCTTAGCCTTTGGCGCGGGCCACGCGCTTGGCTTCGACTTCAAGCGGGCGCAACTTGGCGGCCAGTTTGTCGAGTACGCCGTTGACGTATTTGTGCCCATCGGTGCCGCCGTAGCCCTTGGCCAGTTCTATGGCTTCGTTGATGATGACGCGATAGGGAGTTTGCGGGCAATTGGCCAGTTCGTAGGCGCCCGCCAGCAGAACGGAAGCCTCGACCGGTGACAGCTCCCTGAAAGGGCGGTCGAGGTGAGCCTGGAGTTGTTCCTGCAAAACCGGATGCTGGGCGAAGACGCCGCGCAACACCGCGACGAAAAACTGGCGGTCGGCCTTGTCAAAACCGGCGATGTCGGCCAGATGCGCTTCGATGGACGCTTCGTCGTTGCCACTGGTCTGCCACTGGTAGAGTCCTTGCAAGGCAAACTCGCGGGCACGCCGGCGCGGCGATTTGGCGACCTTGGCGACTTTGCTTTCGGCTTTGGCGGTCTCCGGCGTAGTGCTCATGCAGGTCTTTCGCCGATGGCGCGGAGCAGATTGGCCATTTCGACGGCAGCCCGCGCACAGTCGGAACCCTTCTGCTGCATGCGCACCAGTGCCTGATCGTCGTCCTCGCAGGTCAGGATGCCGTTGGCAATCGGGATGCCGGTATCCAGTTGCACCTCCATGACGGCACGGCATGAGTCGTTGGCTACCACTTCAAAATGGTAAGTGTCGCCGCGTATGACGGCGCCGAGAGCGATCAGTGCATCGTAGCGATCGCTGTGCGCCATCGTTTGCAGAACCAGCGGGATTTCGAGCGCGCCGGGTACGGTGGCAATCTCGATAGCGCAGTCGGCAACGCCCAGACGCTTGAGTTCGTTCGTACAGGAGCCGAGCAGGCCTTCGCCGATGTCCTGATTGAAGCGGCTCATGACGATGCCGATAGCCAGTCCGGCTCCGGCCAGGTCGGGTTCGTATTCATGACAATTTTCGTAACGGGCCATGTCAGCGCTTTCTGGTAGTTTTAGTGGATTTCGAACGAGTCACTCAAGTTCGGCCGGCGAAGCGATGTATCCGGTCACTTTGAGTCCGAAACCGGTCACGCTCGGCATACGGCGCGGGCTGGCCAGCAGTTTCATTTTGCATACGCCGAGATCGCGCAGGATCTGTGCGCCGATGCCGTAGATGCGAGGATCCCATTTCGCTGCCGGGCGCTGCGCAGGCGATTGCTCGACCAGCGCGGCAAGAATGTCATGGCTGGTTTCCGGGCGACGCAGGAGAACAATGACGCCGGATTCAACCCGCGCCAGCGCCCTCTGGGCCTGGTCGAGCGAGAAG
>JAYSZS010000230.1:0-9604 GCA_043737935.1 Propionivibrio sp.
GGTGGCCTGGCGGCCATGGAGCAGACCAACCGCGCCAAGGCACAACTGCTTTACGACACACTCGATGCGTCCAGCTTCTTCAACTCGCCGGTAGCCCGCGACAACCGTTCGCTGATGAACATCCCCTTCACTCTGAAGAATGCGGCGCTCGACGACGAATTCCTGAAGGCCGCCAAGGCGCGTGACATGGTTCAGCTCAAGGGTCACCGCTCGGTCGGCGGCATGCGTGCATCGATCTACAACGCCATGCCGATCGAAGGCGTACAAACGCTGGTCGAGCTGATGAAGGACTTCGAAAAACAGCACGGCTGAACCTCGCCGAAGCCGTCGGTCGGGTTAGCGCAGCGTCACCCGACAGCCAACGGTTCCGACGATTGTCGGGTTGAGTTGGGCCAACCTGACCTGGCCCGATGCAGAGCCAACCTGGGGATAGTTTCAAGATTTAAAGGCCATTCAAACAAGGAACCCGGTATGACCCGCAAAATTCAGACACTCAATGCCATTTCGAAGAAAGGGCTCTCCCGACTTCCCGAAAGCTATGCCGTCAGCAATGACGGCACGGACCCGGACGCTATTCTGGTGCGCTCCCAGGTCATGCATGAATTGCCCATTCCGGCCAGCGTGATGGCCATCGGTCGCGCCGGTGCCGGCACCAACAACATCCCGATCAAGGCCATGAGCGAACGCGGCATCATCGTGTTCAACGCCCCTGGTGCCAACGCCAATGCAGTCAAGGAACTGGTGATCGCCGGCATGTTGATCGGCACGCGCAACCTATTCCCCGCGCTCGGCTTTGTGGGCGGATTGCAGGGCGATGACGAGTCGCTGCACAAACAGGTCGAGGCCGGTAAAAAACATTTCGTCGGGCACGAACTGAGCGGTAGCACGCTGGGCATCATCGGCCTCGGCGCCATCGGCTCGATGCTGGCGGAAGCGGCCATCCAGCTTGGCATGCACGTTATCGGCCTGGACCCGGAGATTACCGTCGACGCCGCCTGGCGCCTGCCATCGCAGGTCAAGAAAGCGGCTAGCGTCGATGATCTCGTCAAGCGTGCCGACTTCGTTAGCCTGCACCTTCCCATGCTTCCCTCAACCCAGGACCTGATCAATGCCGAGCGCGTCAAGCTCATGAAGAAAGGCAGCATCCTGCTCAACTTCGCCCGCGACGGCATCGTCAACGAACAGGCCGTGCTCGACGGGCTCAATGAAGGCCGGCTGCACGCCTACGTCTGCGACTTCCCGAGCAACCTGCTGCGCCAGCATCCACGCTTCGTCGCGCTGCCGCACCTGGGCGCCTCGACTGAGGAGGCGGAGGAAAACTGCGCCATCATGGTCGCCGATCAGGTGGCCGACTATCTGGACAACGGCAACATCCTCAATTCCGTCAATTTCCCCAACATCGCCATGACGCGCGAATCCGCCTTCCGGCTGGCCATCGCCAACGCCAACGTGCCCAACATGCTGGGGCAGATCTCGACGACGCTTGCCGAAGCCGGCCTCAACATCCAGAACATGGTCAACAAATCGCGCGGCGATCTGGCATTCACGCTGGTTGATGTCGGAAGTGCCGTACCGCAGGCGGCAATCGACAGGCTGACCGCCATCGGCGGGGTGCTGCGCGTGCGTTATCTGCCTGTCTGAGAGGCTTCACAGCCTCACGCCAGGGCTGCACGGCAGGCAGCATTGGGGGTTTCTTTTCGATAAGTGAAATGCAATCCAGCGAGTTCGGAAAATTCTATAGCGGCCACGACTTCCGGACGCACCAGGCGCAAGAGGGTTCAGTCGCGACAAAGGAGAGATCAGCATGTCCGCTTTGCTAACTAAACTGGAACAAAAGGCCTGCGAAGCAGTGAATTAATGCTTTAACCCCCACCACAGAGGCGCAAAGGTGCAAAGGTGACGTAGAGAATGCTTTACAAGCAATGAGTTAACTTTGCGCTTTCTTTGCACCTTTGCGTCTTTGCGGTGGATTTTTGATTTTTTCACCGTCTCTGCGCGCTATTACCCGATGAACGCGCTCAACAGGTAGAGGTTCTCCTTGAGTCACGTCCATGACGTATCGTTATCGGCGATCGAAAAGGCATGGGAGCGAGAAGTTGAGAAATGTGTCGCCGCCTTCGCTAGCGGTGAGTTAAGGAGCTACCCGGTCGAGGACGTATTTTCCGAAATTTGCCGAAGCAAGGCGCCTGGCCGAGTGAGGCGAGCCCGTTTTATTACAGAAGCTCGCCAAGAGTTTCTTGCCCAGGTCGTCTATTACAACGAAGCCCAGCTCGGCTACTGGATTGGTCGCACCCCTATCCACGGTAAATTTGTTCTAGAAACCTATCGTCATTCCGGCGAAGCCCGGAATCCAGATTTGTATATCAGATCAAGAGGTTGGTAAAACAGTTTTGATAAACGCTCTGGATTCCGGGTCAAGCCCGGAATGACGGTAATTTAATGAGTTAGCGTTAGAACAAATTTACCCTGCACCCCTATCCGTCCCGCTTGTCTTTCGCTTGACTTCAAGCCGACTGCACGCCACCGTCCGGTGCAGCTTTCGGCTTCCGCCCCCGCCGACTGCGCGTAGCCGGTTTTTTTTCACTCGGGGCATCCACCGCTTCAGCCATTGCTGGCACAGTCGGATCTGCCTGTACATTCGGTTCAGGTAGCGGATCGGCCTGGGCCTGTTCCTTTGCCGGGCGCTTGCTGCCACCGCGTCCCCTGCGCTTCGGCGCCGGCGCTGGTGCCGGTGCCGTACTCGTTTGTTCAGAGACGAGCGCCAATTCCGTTACCATCACCGGTTCACCCGGAGTGGCCTGCACTGCGGGTACGCTGCTGCGATAGACGAAGGCATTTGATTTTTCGTCACGCCCCAATTCGAGCAGTCCGCGCGACTGAGCCTCCTCCAGCAGGTTGCCGAAAACGCGGAAGCCGTAGTAGCTCTCGTTGAAATCGGGTTTGCGGCGCTTGATCGCCTCCTTGAGCAACGACGCCCAGATCTTGCCGCTGTCGCCACGTTCAGCCACCAGTGCGTCGAAGGTCGCCACCGCCAGCTCGACGGCCTCGCTCTTGCGCGCCTCAAGCTCGTCCTTGCGCTGTTTGTCCTCCTCCGGCGTACGCCGCGCGGCAAGCTGTCCCGCCTTCGGGTCGCGGCGCGCCGCCGAACGCTGGATCTCACGCACCAGATCGTCGTAGAAGATGAACTCGTCGCAGTTGGCGATCAGCAGATCGGAGGTCGACTGCTTGACGCCGACCCCGATCACGTATTTGGCATTTTCGCGCAACTTTGAAACCAGCGGCGAGAAATCCGAGTCGCCGCTGACGATGACGAAGGTATTGACGTGCGATTTGGTGTAACACAGGTCGAGCGCATCGACGACCATGCGGATGTCAGCGGAATTCTTTCCCGACTGGCGAACGTGCGGGATTTCGATCAGTTCGAAGTTGGCTTCGTGCATCGTAGCTTTGAAACCCTTGTAGCGATCCCAGTCGCAATAAGCTTTCTTGAGTACGATGCTGCCCTTGAGCAACAGGCGTTCAAGCACCGGTTTGATGTCGAACTTCTCGTAATTGGCATCGCGCACGCCAAGCGCAACGTTTTCGAAGTCGCAGAACATCGCCATGCTGACGGTATCGGGGGATGCGGCCATGTGTCTCTCCAGGGGGTAATGCCAACAAGTATACAGCCCGCCAATCTGCAATTATCGCCAAATAATCAATTTCCCTAGGTAGAATCGTCAGAACAGTTTTAGATCAAACGCGAACAAACGCGCGGACGACAAGAATACGGGAGGAGATCCATACGATGACTGTCATATTTGCCAAGACTGCCAAGGGGCATGAGGAAATCGATAAGCGCGGCGGCGGACTCACTCCCCGCGTGCGACGCCTGCTGATTTTTGTAGACGGTAAGCGCAGTCTCGAGGATTTGCATGCCCTGATTGCCGCCGACGATCTGACCCACACCCTGGGCCTGCTCGAAGAGCAAGGCTATATCGAAGTCAAAGCCGCCAAGGATGGCACGGGACAAAGCGCTCCTCTGTCCGCCGCGCAACAGTTGCCGGCGATTACCGCTTTTCGCGATCTGGCCGATGCCGATTCGATTAGTCTGGCCAAAGCGCGAAATTTCATGACCAATACGATCAGCGCCTTTGTCGGCCCGGTCGGCACCAGCACCCTGATCGACAAGATCAACAAGGCCGAATCGCACCTTGAACTGCGCGCCGTATTTGACGACTGGTACTACGTCATCGTCAGTTCGCGCGACGGACGGCGGGAAGCCGAGACCCTGCGGGCGAAGTTGCTGGAAGTGATCTGAAATAAACCCCGGGCATCAAACGTAGCGCAGTCTGGCAGAAAACATCAGGATTCCGGTCGCGGACGTGCCGCACTGCGCGCTCCCGGAGGGCAAGTGCACATTCGACAGTCGATCGCCCGACTTTCAAGTTAAACGCCACATCTCATTCAACAGCCCTCCGTTTTTTGACGGCGCGCACGTAACTGGCCGCAGCCCCCGTCGATATCCTGCCCGACCGAATCGCGCAGTCGAGCCACAATGCCGTGCTGCTGCAGTTGCCCGGCCAGTGCGGCAGCCCGCGCCGACGCCGGGCGTTTAAAGCCAAGGCCCTCGACCGAGTTGTACGGGATGAAATTCATCATCGCGTATTTGCCGGCGAGCAGTTTGGCGATGCCGGCCATTTCCGCATCGCTGTCGTTGACGCCCTCAAGCAGGGTCCATTGATACTGGATCGGATAGCCCGTCGCCCGCGCATAGCGTTCGCCCAGTTCAACCAGTTCTGCCGGGTCGATGCGTGGTGCATGGGGTAGCAATCTGGCCCGCAGTTCGGCGTCCGTGGTGTGCAGTGACAGCGCCAGTGCCGGTTTCACGCTGGCCGGTGACAGTCGTTCGAAGACTTTGAATACGCGGCGGTCGCCGACGCTGGAAAAAACGAGATTCTTGTGCCCGATCGCCCCCGCAGTGCCGAGCAACTCGATCGCTTCGAGCACATTATCCAGATTATGCGCCGGCTCGCCCATGCCCATGAACACCACCTTTCTGACCGTCCGCCGCCGACGGGCAAGCACCACCTGCGCGACGATCTCGGCGCTGCCAAGCTGGCGCCGCAAACCATCGCGACCGGTCATGCAGAAGACGCAACCGACCGCGCAGCCGACCTGGGTCGAAACGCACAGGCCATCGCGCGGCAGCAATACGCTCTCCACCGTCTGCCCATCGGCCAGTTCAACGAGCAGGCGCGCCGCACCCTCCTCGCCAGGATGTTCGGAATGCAGACGCGCCAGCGCCTCCAGATCGGCGCTAATGGAGGGCAGCAGGTTGCGGACGTCGAGCGGAAGATAATCCTCGGGCCGCTGTCGGCGTGCCCCGCTGTCCAGCGCGCGCGCCTGCAGCCAGGCGCGTAGCACACGTTGCTCGTGGCAGGGTTTGGCGCCGTGGTCGCGCAGGCGCTGACGGAGTTGTTCTATACGCATCGGCGCCGAATGCTGGCACCTGCAGAAAAATGAACGGCGCCTTGTTGTTGAGTTATCCAGGGCAATATAAGATGTTTCGGATGACGATCAGAGGAAGAGACTAACATGCGCATTGAACAGGATCTGAAGCTCGATTTCAAGGACGTACTCATTCGTCCCAAGCGTTCGACACTCACTTCGCGTTCGGAGGTCGATATTTCCCGTGATTTCGTTTTTCTCCACTCGCAACGCAAGTATCACGGCATTCCCATCATCGCCGCCAACATGGACGCCACCGGGACTTTCGCAATGGCGCGGGCGCTGGCCAGGCATCGGCTTTCCGTGGCCGTGCACAAACACTATGGCGAAGCGGAACTGCTCGCGTTTTTCGCCGAGCAACCCGCCATTTCAATGGCATTCTATTCGATGGGCATCACCCCACCGGATTACGACAAGTTTCGTCGAGTCAAGGAACGGGCGGGCGGAACGATCGAATACGTCTGTGTCGATGTCGCCAACGGTTACACCAAGGCCTTTGTCGGGTTTATCCACAAGCTGCGCACGGCCTTCCCCGACATCACGATCATGGCTGGCAATGTGGTGACCGGTGAAATGACCGAAGAACTGATTCTCGACGGTGTCGACATCGTCAAGGTTGGCATCGGTCCCGGTTCGGTGTGCACCACGCGCCGGATGTCCGGTGTCGGCTACCCCCAGCTCTCGGCGATCATCGAGTGTGCCGATGCGGCCCATGGCCTGCACGGCCTGATCTGCGCCGATGGCGGCTGCACTTCGCCGGGCGATCTGGCCAAGGCTTTTGGCGCCGGCGCCGATTTCGTGATGATTGGCGGCATGCTCGCCGGGCACGACGAATGCGGCTTTGAAATCGTCGAGCAGGACGGTATTCAAAAAATGCGCTTTTACGGGATGAGCTCGCGCGAGGCGATGGAAAAATACGCCGGCGGTGTCGCCGAATACCGCGCCGCCGAAGGCAAGGACGTCCTGCTTGACTATCGCGGACCGGTGGAAAACACCGTGCAGGAGATTCTTGGCGGCGTCCGCTCGGCGTGCACCTATGTGGGCGCACGCAAGCTCAAGGAGCTGTCGAAGCGAACGACCTTTATCCGTGTCACCCAGCAGTTGAATGAGGTTTTCGGGCAGGCCTGAGCGGGTTCTGCCCTGCTGAAAGACATGGATATCCGTTCCCAGCAAACCCTCGTTTCAAGCTGCACGCAGGGCATCGACAATATTCATTCGTGCGGCGCGGGTGGCCGGCAGGAAGCCGCCGATCAGCCCCATCAGCAGGGCAAACCCGAGACTCTTGGCAACAATCGCGGCATTGAGCGTGAACGAAAAAGCCAGCTCGGAAAACGACTGCCAGTTCATCGTTGAAATGGTAAGCAACTGCATGAACGAGGCCAGCAACAACCCGATCAGGCCACCAAGCAGCGACAGCAACAGCGACTCCAGCAGGAAGGCGGTCAGGATGCTTCGCTTGCGAAAGCCAAGGGCGCGCAGCGTTCCGATTTCGCTCGTGCGACTGGCCACTGCCGAGTACATGGTAATCATGGCACCGATCACCGCGGCGATCGAAAAGATCACCGACAGCGAGAGTCCAAGAATGCGGATGAAGGCGGACAACGCTTCCGACTGGTCGGCATAGAACTGTGTTTCGCGCTTGGCTTCCAGCGTCAGGCGCGGGTCGCCTTCAATCGCGGCCTGCACCGCAGCAAACTGTCCGCTGTCATTCAGGCGAAAGATCAGTGAGGAATACACCGGGCGGCGAAAGGCCGACATCAACTGGTCGACATCGCCCCAGATCTCGGAATCGAAGCCCGAGCGCGCCGCATCGAAGACGCCGACCACCACCCATTCGCGCCCGGCAAAGCGCAACGATTCGCCGAGTCCGGCATTGACGAAGCGCTCGGCAATGGCCTTGCCGGCAACGATCTCGTTACTGCCGGCACGGAACATCCGGCCATTGACGATGTTCACCTGCGGGCGCAGCACCCGGCCCATCGGCGAAACGCCGCGAATAATGACGTTTGCCGGCTTCTCCGCTCCGCCGCCGCTCCGCCGCTTGTTCAGCGAAATCAGCACCACCATTTCCTTCGACATCTGGCGCTCGCCACCGGCACCCAGCGCCACCTGCGGCAGGCTCTCGACAATCGCCGCCGGAACGCGTTCAATCCCGCTCTGCACCTCGGTGCCGGAGGCGCGCCGCGTCACCACCACATTGTCGGGAGATCCGGTATCGACCAGCGTCATTCTCAATCCCTCGTCGAGCATCAACACCGCGGCAAAGACGAAAACGACCAGCGCCATGCCACCGGCGGTCAGCACCGTGGTCAGCTTGCGCGTCCACAAATTGCGCAGCGAGTAGGAAATCGGGACTTGCATCAGGCCATGCTCCGCAGACCATCGACAATATTGACTCGTACCGCGCTCCGCGCCGGAAAGACCGCTGAAACGATGCCCACCAGCAGCGCACAGGCCAGTTGCAAGCCGACGGTTGAATCCGACACGACAAACACCCGGAACAGGGTACCCATGGCCTGGCCGAACGCATCGGCCACCGGAAAGGTCAGCGCGATGCCCAGCGCGCCACCGAGACCGGCAATCGCCAGCGCTTCACCGTAGATCAGTCCCATCAAAAAGAGCGGCCCGAAACCGAGCGCCTTGAGCGTCGCGTATTCGGCAGTGCGCTCGCGCACGGTCATGGCCATGGTATTGGCCATCACCGCCAGGATAATGAAAATGACCAGATACGAGACGATACGGATGGCTACCACAATGGCCTCGGTCATCGAGACGAAGCCAAGCTGGAAGGCCTTTTCGGTTTCAGTCAGCGTTTCGGCATTGCTGTTCCTGAACGCCGAGTCGATGGCCAGACCGATTTCGGCTACTCGCGAAGGATCGGCCACCTCGACCACATACACGCCGACCTGGTTGGCGCGGCGCGGGAGCCGGATTTTCAGCGTTTCGTTGAGATACTCCCAGTGAAAGAAAAACTGCGAGACATCGGTTTTCGCATCGCGCCCGCTGTAAATTCCGCGCACGACAAACTCCCACTGCCCAGGGAAAATCGTCCCCTTCAAGGTCACCGTATCGCCCCGCTTGATGCCATAGGTCGCCGCCAGCTTCTCGCCGACCAGCGCCCCTTTGCGATCGCGCAAGAACTCCTTGCGCTCGACATCGCTGAGCAGGTACTCGGGGTAAAGGTCGAGATAGGTCGAGGCTTCAACGGCAAATTGTGGGAAGAAATTCTTCGGCTCCTTGTAAATCCCACCAAACCAGTTGGCCGTGGAAATCGCCTTCACCCCGTCGATCTGCCTGATTTTCTGGCGATAGGATAATGGCATCGGGAACACCAGCGAGATCGAATTGCGCACGATCAGTCGCGCATTCGACGCCCCCTCGGCACCCGCATACCACGCCTCGACCACCGTCGACAGCAAGCCGAACGCCAGCACGGCAACGGTCAGGCCGACCACCGTCAGCAAGGTACGCAGCCGGTGACGGAAGACGTTACGAAAGATAAGCGAGAGCAGCATGAGACAAAACCAAACGCTTTCAACGCAGAGTACGCAGAGACGCAGAGATCGCTGAGTGTTTTGTTCTGGATTTTCTCTGCGCCCTCTGCGTCTCTGCGCCCTCTGCGTTGAACGAGGTTTTCACTTTCTAACCTCCTCGCGCCCCGACAGCTCGCCCTTTTCCAGATGCATGATGGCGTGGGCGTGTTCAGCGGCACGGCTGTCGTGGGTGACCATGATGATCGTCTTGCCGATTTCGTCGTTCAGGCGCTGCATCAGATGCAGGACGTCATTGGCCGATTCGCGGTCGAGATCGCCGGTCGGCTCGTCGGCGACGATCAGCGTCGGGTCGGTGATCAGCGCGCGGGCAATGGCGACGCGCTGTTGTTGACCGCCGGACAGCTCCGAGGGCAAATGGGCCAGTCGATCGGCCAGGCTGACCATCGACAGCGCGAGTTCGGCGCGTTCGCGCCGCTCGGCGCGCGACATGTCCTTGAGCAGCAGTGGCAGCTCGACGTTTTCCAGCGCCGAAAGCACCGGCATCAGGTTATAGAACTGGAAGATGAAACCGACGTGGCGCGCCCGCCAGTCGGCCAGATCGGCCTCGCCCAACAGGCCGA
>JAYSZS010000231.1:0-4236 GCA_043737935.1 Propionivibrio sp.
TGGTAATCGAGGTCCGTCACCCTGCAGTCGGTAATCAAATGGACGCCCTCGGCTTCGAGCCAGGTCTGCAAGGGAAGGACCAGCGAGTCATACTGGTTGTAGATGGTTCGCTTGACACCCGCCAGCGTTTCGATGCGCGAAATTCGAGCATGAAACGCAGCAAGTAACGCTTGAACTCAACGGCGCTGTGCCACGGCTGGAAGGCAAAGGTGGTCGACCACATGTACCAGAATTCAGTCTCGAAAAACTTGGGCGAAAACCATTCGGTGATACGACTGGCACCCAGCGCCTCTTCATCGGCCGTGCTGAGTTTCAGCAATTCGACACGATCCTGCATTGAGAAGCCCATGGACGTCACCGGAACCTGCGCGCGTCGACGGTCAACCAGTCGTGCCATCGAATGGGCGCGGTGTTTCTCGTTGAACTCGACGGTTTCGTCGAATACGGTCTTGCCCTCGTTGTTCAGTGAGGGAATCGACTTGAAAAGATCCCAGGTGCATTCGTAGTTGTCGGTGGTCAGCATCCGTCCGCCACGCAATGAATAGCCTCGTGCTGCATCTCCGGCCCCGTCCAGGCTTCCACCGAGCAGCGGTGACGCTTCGAGGATCGTGATGTGGCTGCCGGGCAGTTTGCCATCGCGGATCATGAAGGCAGCGGCCGCCAGCGAACCGATGCCGCCTCCGACGAGATAGGCTTTGGAAGCGATCGTGCTCATGTTGTTCGTTCCTTTAAACACTCTGGTTGAGAAGCGAATACCGCTTGGGTTTCACCGGTAACACCATGAAATAAACCGATGCTCCCTGATGAATCGGGTGACGGGGTGCTTCGTATTTTTAGTTGACTGACCCCTTGCGCTGAGCTTCCGTGGACTGCCAGTTGCCTGCCACTTCGGCGCAAAAGCCTGCCAGCTTTTCGAGCACCGTCCGTACGGCACGATTCGCTGCCAAGACACCGCCGTAAGGATCCTCGCTGGTGGCCGCAACGCTCTCGTCGAATTCATGCCACGCCAGCACCTGGCGCGTTGTGTTATCGACCAGATAGGCGCGCAGCGTGAAACGCACACGGTTGGGTGGGCTACCAAGCTCATGCTGCAGGCGTAGTATTTCGCTGTCCAGCCGCAGATCGCCGGCGGCGGCGCTCGGTGTCGACACGACGGCGCGGAATGCGCCGCTGTTTTCCAGCGCACTGACGATGAGCGGTGCCAGCATGCGCGCCGGGGTGTCGACCCATTCGCTGTGGGCATAGTATTCAAGCTGGTGAGCCGCGCGCACGTAGACGATGCGCTGGCTGTTGAAGCCCGATGCAGAATGTGTTGGATTGACAATCAGGGTGGGCGCTGCCATTGACCCTTTGGCCGGTGCCGGCGTTGGCGCCTGCGATTCCAGTCTGACGCTGTCGAGGGAATAGAAGGACGGTTGTTCCGTCGCCGGTGGCCGCAGTGCACTGCAGGCACTGGCCACGATGAGCAATAGCGCGGCGGCGGCAAGCCGGCAGGGGCGTGCGTTGATTAGGCTGATCATGGTTTTTTCTGTCCTGGTGGTAAGCCTGTCGATGATTCTCCCGGCCCTTCCGGCCCCGGACGGCGACCGAACAGGAGGCTCGACGGATTACGTTCGGTTTGCTCGGTCAAGCGGCGCAGCGAGATCGACAGGACACTCAGTTCGCCGAGCAGACGTTCCAGTTCAGGCAGTGTCTCCGAAGTGAAGCGATTGACGTCGGCACCGATCGCATTGACCGTCTTTCCGGCGCTGGCGCTGGTCCGGGCGACCTCATTTCCCATTTTCTCGATGGCATCAGCGCTGCGTCCGATGCGCTCGACCACCGGGCCAAGCTGAGCCGATGCGCTTGATGTGTTTTCAAGCGTGCGTCCGGCGTTGGCCAGCCCCGTGTCGATGGTGTCCTTGCGCGCGGCGAGGGTGTGCGCGACGGTGGCAAGGTCGGCCAGCAGGCTCTTGAATGCTGCCTTGTTTTCGTTGCTGAGAATGTCGTTGATGTTGCCCGAGGTGCTGTCCAGCTTGGTCAGCACGGAGGTAAGCACATTCTCCAGTCGTGCGCTCAGCGAGGGTTTGGTACGAATCTGGGGATAGTCGTTGCCCGCCGTGACGACAAGCGGCGGTGCATCGCGTGAGCCACCGCTCAGCTCGACATAGGTGATGCCGGTCAGTCCCTGTGTTTTCAGCACCGCTACGGTATCCTCCTTGATTGGTGTGCCGCGCTCGATGGCGAAGATCAGGTTCACCCGTTCCGGGTTACTCGGATCGAGCTGGATTTGCCTCACTTTGCCGACGTCAACCCCGTTGTATTTGACCGGCGCGTTGAGATTGAGTCCGGCGACCGATTCGTCTACGACGGCCACATAGATGTCGTATTTTTTCTGGAAAGCGCCGCCCGAGGCCAGCCACAACACGCCGGCAACGAGCACGGCGCCGAGGACAAGTACAAACGCGCCAACCAGCGCATAGTTCACTTTGGTTTCGATGATGGTCACCCGATCGCTTTACTGGTTTGCACTTTGCCCTGCGGCTTTTCCTGCTTCTGATCCTGCTCCTGCTCCTGCGCCTGCTGTGGTTCCTGCGCCGCTCTCCCGCGCGGGCCGTCGAAAAATTTCCGGATGGCGGGATGGTCCATTTTTGACAATTCGCGCATCGAGCCGGTGCCCTGCATCCTGCCGTCGGCGAGGACGGTGACACGGTCGGCCACCTGCCACAACAGGTCGAGGTCGTGCGTGATCATGACGATGGTCAGGCCGAACAGGTCGCGCAGTTTGAGCACGAGCTGGTCAACTTCGCCGGCACTTTCCGGGTCGAGGCCGGCGGTCGGTTCGTCGAGAAACAGCAGTTCCGGGTCGAGTGCCATGGCGCGCGCCAGCGACGCCCGCTTCATCATGCCGCCACTGAGTTCGGAGGGATACTGGGCGCCGACCTCGGGCTTGAGACCGGTCATGGAAAGCTTCCACGCGGCGATTTCATCGATCAACACATCATCGAGAGCGGTGTGCTCGCGTAATGGCAGGCCAACATTTTCTTTCACCGTCAGCGAACCGAACAAGCCGCCATGCTGGAACATCACCCCCCAGCGCTGGCGCAGCGCCAAAGATTCGCCATCCGCTTCGTCGTTGCCGATTTTCTGCAGGTCGACGCCGAGAACCCGGATCGAGCCGGAGTTCGGGCGTTGCAGCAGGATCATTTCGCGCAGCAGGGTCGATTTGCCGGAGCCGCTGCCGCCGATCAGAGCGAAAATCTCCGCACGGCGAACTTCGAGGTCGACGTCGGTATGCACGACATGATCGCCGAAGCGTGTCGACACCTTGCTCATCTCGATCACTGTGGCATCAGCAGGCGAGTCGTTTTGCATGTCAGAGATCCAGTGCGCTGAAGGCGACCGAAAAGAGGGCATCGGCAACAATCACCAGGAAAGTCGACTGAACGACGCTGCGCGTGGTTTGCCGGCCGACGCTGTCGGCACCGCCTTTGGTACGAAATCCCTGAAAGCAGCCGATCACGGCGATGATGACTGCGAATACCGGTGCCTTGCAAATGCCAATCAGATAGGCGGTGATGCTGACCGCCTTGACGAAGCGATCAAGAAACTCGCCGAAGCTGACCGCGAGCTGCGCGCGCGCCATGATCATGCCGCCCAGCACACCGAGCACGTCGGCGAACACGGTCAACAGCGGCAGCGCGATCAGCAGTGCGATGATTTTCGGCAAGACCAGCATATCCAGCGGCGCGATGCCCAGCGTGCGCATGGCGTCGATCTCTTCGGTCACCGACATCGTGCCGATCTGCGCGGCATAGGCGGAACCCGAGCGCCCGGCGATGATGATGGCGGTGATCAGCGGGGCAAATTCGCGCAGCATCGACAGGCCAACGAGATCGGCGACAAAGATGTTGGCGCCGTATTGCCTGAGCTGATCGGCGCCCTGATAGGCGACTACGATGCCGAGCAGGAATGACAGCAAGCCAACGATAGGCAGGGCGTCCCATCCGGCGCTGCGGATGTTGAAGAGAATCGGGCGCCATCTGAAGCGCGCCGGGTGCGCGATGCAGCCAGCAAAGGCGAGCGCACATTCGCCGACAAAGCTGAGCAGCGCCATGGCCTGTTCGTATGCCGCTACAGCCTTATGCCCCAGGCCCTCAAGCTTCGACGGGGCGGTATTGGCGAGGTCGGGGGCGTCGGACCGATCAACGGCCTGCTGCTCGATGACGTCAAACAGTCGGGCAAATTCCGGACGCA
>JAYSZS010000232.1:0-9581 GCA_043737935.1 Propionivibrio sp.
CTGCAACACCCAGCATTCCGCATCGGTGTCGGCATAAACGGTGGCGCTACGCGGCGTATGGCCGAGCACGGCCATCTCGCCGAAGGTCATGCCAGCGGACAGGGTGGCGACGCGCTGACGCGTGCCGTCGGAGAGCGGCAGGATGACGCTCACCTCGCCGGCGAGCAGCAGGAAGAGGCGATCGTCGCTCTGCTCGCCGCTGGCAATGATGGGTGTCGCCGCGCTGGTAGCGGAAGCTGCGTAACAGTGGCTGGACAAGGGCCAGATCGGGCGCGGCAAGGCGAGCAAACAGCGGGAAATCACCGAGATTGTCAATGCGCGCGGCAGGCGCGGCAGCGGCGAGCAGGCGGTTCTCACACTACTCCATCGCCAGATCGTTGTCCTCGAAGCAGAGGTAGACGTTCGCCTCCGACCGCAGCGCGCATTTGAGCGGCTCTTCGAGCTCGGGACGGGCGCGGATATGCGAGTAGGCCAGCGCCCGCCCCTGTTGAACGACTTGCCGCCGCGTCTCCTGCAATACCTGGGCAGCGCTCGCTTCGAGCGATTGACGCGATGCATGTCGAGGATGAAGCTGTCGGCCTCCTCGCAGAGCCGGGCTGCACCGCCGCCCGGCCGCGATCGGCCAACGCAGCGGCGTAGACGAACGGTTTCGAGATCGACTGGATGGTGAAGGACTGGTCGGTATCGCCGGCGGCATAGACGTAGCCGTCGCTCGTGACCAGGCAGATGCCGAACCAGTCTGGATCGGCCTTCGCCAATTCCGGGATGTAGGTAGCGACGTTGCCGTCCCGCAGTGGCAACAGGCTGGCGTGTAACGAATTTAGAAACTCCTGCAAAGGTAGTTGCATGGTTTATTTAATTGGTGGGGAAAAAGACAGGTAATTCGATGCCACATTTGCTGGAGTATCCGGAAGTATTCAGACGCGGTCAATGGTCAACTTGACGTACGAAGGTGCTAAAACCAACATCCGGAGCAATAGTTATATTCGGCATTCTCCCTATGCGGAACTAAGGACAATCTTTAATAGCATGCCGCTGATAGATACCTGCAACAAGTTATGCGGAATGATCGACTAACAGAGGCAACAGATTGTTTCCGGCCACCACATCAACGGGTGGACATTCGACAAGATGCGCAGGGATTTACACGTCGCTAGCTTCTCGCAGGTGATTACATTTGTCCCAGGTGAAAGTACTGCCACCGTCATGAGGGATGGCAAATACTTCGATTTCGTGTCGCCAACGTTCTCGTTGTTCGTCGATGCGATCAAATAGCCGGCCGGGCATTCTGCGCCAGATCAGCGAGAAATTCGGCGTAAATTTTCGCCAGCGCCTGTTCCATCGCCACGGCGAAGGCGTCCAGCGAGTCGTCTGCGGCCGCTTGCTCGGCCTGATAAGTCCTGTTCAGCAGGGTTTTGCCATCGGCCACCAGGCGCAGTTCCAGCGCCACGACAGCCCGGCTGTTCTTGCCGGACATCAGGCGCTCGAAACCAAGGATGCGCCCGTCAATAACGTAAGGCGCATTGCTGCCGCTGGAAAGATCAAGCGCGCTGCCCAGACTGCTCACAAAATGTCCCTGCACCATCTGCGTCGGCGGATACAGCCACAGGTGATAATGGTACTGGCGCAACTGGCGCAGGCTGGATTCTTCGGCATGGATGATCGGGCGCTCGGCATACAGGCTGTCTGCACGGAAAGTCTGCACGGCAACGGCAGCGGGCAAGACCTTGCTCACCGACGAAATACTCACCGGCTGCAGACGGTAAAAGCGGTCGCTCGGTGCCGGCGGTACGCTGCCGCAGGCGGCAAGCAACAGGCAAAAGCTGAGAAGGGTGGCGTGCAGTCGGTTCATTGCGCGACTCCTGCGGCGGCATCGGTTGGCGGGCGGCTCTGGATCAGGGCGGCCGGATTCTCGCGAATGGTGCGGGAAAATTCATTGAGATTACGTCCAGCCGCTTCAAGCTGGTAGAGCGTGGCATCGACGCGGCGTAACGATTCCTTCAAATCCTTGCCGCTGCTGTTGACGATTCCGCGCGAATCCTTGACCAGCCCTTCGACCTCGGTACGTACGCTGGAGAGATCAGTCGATAACTTGAGCGCATTGGCCGAAGCGCCATCGGCGTTTTGCAGCATCCGGTTCCAGTGCTTGACGTTCTCGTCGTTGAACAGGGCATCGACGCGCCCTGCCGTGCGGTTGATGCGCTCGATTGTCGAACGCATGTCGGCCATCGCCGGCGCCACGTTCCGGTTGATTTGCGCGAGCAGCGGCTTGATGCTGGTTTCGGTGATCTTGCCAAGTTCACTGGCCAGCGTAGCGACTGACTCCATCAGGTTAACGCTGCTGTCGCCCGGAATATCACCGCCCACCGCTACGATGTCGCGGCTGTTGCCTTCCTTGATCTCGACCAGGGGCGGGCTGAGCAGACCCGGCGTGGCGATCAGTGCGCGACTGTCGACAGGAATAGTCACTGGTTTTCTCAGGTTGAGCGTGATGCGATATCGGGTGCGCTGGTTGAGTGCCACCGGTTCGACCAGCGCGACATTCCCTACTTCGAAGCCCTCGTAGGTCACCACCGTTCCCTCCTTGATGCCCGCCACATTGGGAAAGTGGGTGAAGTAAATATCGCCTTTTTTGCTATGCCCGGTAATCCGGTACAGCGCGTAGAACAGCACGGCGGCCATCAGCAGCACGAAGCTGCCAACCAGCAGGTAATTGACGTTGTCGCGCTTCATTGTAGTTTCATCCTGAAAACCTCATGGTCAGAAAATCTCCCAGGTCAGTCGTTCCATGTACTCATCGGGATTGATGGCTTCATTTCTCGGCGTGCGGTTGAGCAGGGACTGGATGCGCTCATTGCTGCTGGCACGGACGGCGGCGACCGTATCCGACATCAGGATGCGCCCCTGATCGAGCACGGTGATGCGGTCGGCAATCTTGAAGGCACTTTCCAGTTCGTGCGTGACCACGACAATCGTCATGTTCATGGCATCGCGCAGGATCAGGATCAGTTCGTCCAGTTCGGCCGAAACCACCGGGTCGAGTCCGGCCGATGGCTCGTCGAAAAACAGCAGGCGCGGGTCCATGACAATGGCCCGGGCCAGCGCCGCGCGCTTGATCATGCCCCCCGACAACTCGGACGGCATCAGGTTTTCAAAGCCGGCCAGATTGACCACCTCCAGCTTCATGCGGCTCATGATGCGCATGGTGTTCTCGTCGAGCCGGGTATGTTCGCGCAGCGGCAGTTCGACATTCTCGCCGACGGTCATCGAGTTGAACAGCGCACCGCCCTGAAACGCCACGCCCATGTTCTTGCGCAGGTCGTACATCTCGTCGGCACTCAGTTGGGTGATGTCCTTGCCGAGCAGCCTGATGCGGCCCGAGGTCGGCTGATGCAGGCCGAGCAGATGGCGCAGCAGCGTGCTCTTGCCCGAACCGCTGCCGCCCATGATGACCATGATTTCGCCCTGCCGCGCCTGAAAGCTGATGTCGTCGAGAATCTTCCGGCTCCCGTAGTGGGTGACCAGATGGCTGACGTCGATGGCCAGGTCGGTGGCGTTCATGGAATACGCAAGCGCTTAACGGCTGGTGAGAAAAGTAAAGACCATGTCGGCCAGAATGATGCCGATGCAGCCAAGGACTACGGCGCGCGTCGTTGCCTGCCCGACACCCTCGGCACCGGCACTCACGTTGAAGCCATTACCGGCACCGATCAGGGTGACGATCACGGCGAAGATGACGCTCTTGAGGACGCCGTGAATCACGTCGTCGGCAACCAGCACTTCGAAAGTACGCGCGAAGAAAATGTCAATCGGCAGACTCAATTCGCCGGCGCAGTACAACGCCCCGCCGAACAGCGCGACCAGACCGGAGAGAATGGTCAGTGCTGGCAGGGTGAGCAACATGGCAGCGAGCAGCGGCGCCACCAGATAGCGCACCGGGTTGATGCCGATCACGCGCAGGGCGTCGATCTCCTGCGAAATCTGCATGGTACCGATGCGTGCGGCGATCGCCGAACCGGAACGTCCGGCCACGAAAATGCCGGTAATCAGCGGTGCGAATTCGCGCGTTACCGACAGCGCAATGCCGAGTACCACCTGCCCCTCGGCGCCAAACGTGCGCAGTGTATAAATACCCTGAATGGCCAGCATCATGCCGGTGGCAAATGACGCCAAGGCGACAACGGGTATGGCGTTAACACCCACGCCGACCGCCTCCTTGAACACCGCACCGAGCCGCACCGGCTGCCGGCGCCAGTGCCCGAAGAGTAGCCAGTAGAACGCCTCGGCCAGCAGGGCGGCGTGATAGCCAACCTCTCTGACCGATTGCAGGCTGCGCTGGCCAACCTGGGAAACGAAGGAAAAAAGCGGATTCAATGTCATCCGATCAATAAAAATTCAACAGCCGACCTCGATTGTTATAAATGCCATCCAGATGCTGCCGAAACCCGGTGACGTGGCGCAGCACAAAACGCCGGATCAAGGCCTGGCGGCGGCCTGACCCGACCTGCATCTTCTTATCTCTGCTGCGCCATGCGCTCGTCAAGCGACGCATGGATCGGGAACACCTTGTCGAGGCGTGCCAGTTTGAGCACGTTCATCGCCGACTGTGCTACCGCCACCAGACCGAACTCAAGCCCCTGCTTCTTGGCCGTCTGATAGCCCTCGACCAGACTCGCCACACCGGAACTGTCCATGTAGCTCACCGCCGAGAGATCGACGAGCAGCGGCGCTTTCTGCTTGAGGCAATCGAGGATCGCCGCGCGCGCCCTGGGCGAGGAATGCAGGTCAACATCGCCGGAAAGTCGCACCAGCTTGTACGGGGGTCGGTCTTCAATCCGAATATCCAATGGGCATCCTTTATTCAAATCCGCTTGCTCAGTTGCAGGCAGTTGGCAAAACCTTCCGGCGCCTGCACGTAGGCGACGCCGTCCATCAATTCGCGCATGAAATGCACTCCCAGTCCGCCGGGGCGCAATTCATCGAGTTCCCTTGGGCGCAAATCCGCGTCACTCGCCAGCAAACCTTTATCCAGCAAAAGCGCTAGTAAAACCCCGTCATCAACGCTCAGGCGCAGCGTTAAATGCTTCCCGTCGGCAAACCCGTAGCTGTGCTGGATGATATTCATGCAGGCCTCATTGATCGCCAGTACCATCTGTTCGCTGCATTCATCGCTGGATTTTTCGCCACGACAGGCCTGCTGGCAGGCTTCGCGCACGGCTGAACGCACCTCGGAACGCACCTCGGAAAGAACCTCTGTACACGCCGGAAAGCTCCGCTCGAGCAGCAGCACCATCAGCCAATCACCAGCAGCGTCAGGTCGTCGTGCAGGCGCACACCGGGGCGCTCCAGCGCCTCGGCAACGCGAACCAGTTGATCGGCAGGTTGTAATAGGGCGTGTTTGTCGAGCAGGGTTTTCAGGCCTAAAAGCTCGAGCATTTTGCCCTCCGCCGCCCAGCCCTCGGTCACGCCATCGGTAAAAATGTAAAGCCGGCCGCCGTCGAGTTGCAGACGCTGCTCGGTGTATGCCATGCCGGGGACGATGCCGAGCGGCGGCGAGGATTCTTCCAGCTCGCTATAAGCGCCCGCTTGGGTCCGATAGAGCGGCGGCTGATGCCCGGCGTTGGCAAAAACCACTTCTCCGCTCGCCGGGTCGAACACACCGGCCGCCATGGTAACAAACATCCCACGGCTGGCAGTTTCGGAAATTTCGTCGTTGAGGATGGCCAGCAGGTGTGCGGGCTCGAGCACCGTCTTGCCAAGGCAACGGAACAGGCTGATCGTCTTGGCCATCAGCATGGCGGCATTCATGCCCTTGCCCGATATGTCGCCCAGACCCCAGGCAATGCGCCCGTCGGCCAGCGTAAAAAAATCGTAAAAGTCGCCGGAAACTTCCAGCGCCGAAAGATTCAGCCCGTGCACCGGGAAATCGGCGGCCGGTTGCTCCGGCAGCAGATTGCGCTGAATCTCGCGCGCCAGATCGAGTTCACGGCGCATGCGCTCCTGCTCGACCAGCGCCCCGGTCATCTGCGCGTTATGTACGGCCAACGAAACCAGACCGGCCAGCACCTGCAGGAAACGTTTGTCGGCCTCATCGAAAAGCCCGTCGCCCTTGCGCTTGTTGATCACCTCCAGGGCGCCGAGCATTCGCCCTTTGACCATCAGGGGCGCGCACAGGATGGAGCGGGTAGTGAAGCCGGTGCTGTCATCGACGGCTTTGCTGAAGTCACTGTCGGCCGACACGTCGCGTACCAACTGTACGGAATTGCTGGCCAGCGCGCGACCGACAATGCCCTGATTTTTCGCGATGGTCAGGCCTCCGATGGAGACCGGTCCGGCGCAGGCCAGGCAGGTCAGCTTCTCGTTAGAGTCATCGAGAAGAAAGATGGAAGCCGCTTCGGTATCCATGTAGGCCATGATCTGGCGAACCGCATTGGTCAGGGTTTCGCTCATCGCGGGAGAGCCGACGAAGTCCTGGCTGATCGCCAGCAGCAGCTCCATATCGTCCGCCAGCCGGGGATTGGCAACGTTATCGACCAGTTGTTTGACGTGCTCGACGGTCACTTCAGGAAGCTCCGGTTGATCAGATTGCCGTAAGGCGAATTATCCCTGATTCCCCGGCCAGGTGCTTGTATCCCCTGCGCAAGCCCAGGGCCATCGCATCAATTGAAACACCCACCGCGAAGTCGCGTAGGACGCAAAGTTTTCGCAAAGAAAGTCAATAGCGACCAACACGTACTGGC
This sequence comes from Propionivibrio sp., assembly GCA_043737935.1. Lineage (GTDB taxonomy): Bacteria > Pseudomonadota > Gammaproteobacteria > Burkholderiales > Rhodocyclaceae > Propionivibrio. Next base: position 6,741 of record JAYSZS010000232.1, read on the forward strand.
TTTCATCGCCTCGCTTTGCGTTTCTTTGCTCCTTTGCGGTTCTACGGTGGACTTTGATGTTTGGTAAACTTGTCTTGTGCGCAAGTCAGGGCTGCGATTAACTTGCGCATGGTATTTCCCCTCTTGAAAGTTATCCTTCTGTGATTATCAGGGCACGACAATTCCGGGAATCATTATGAATTTGCCGCCCCCTCGTTGGCGTATTGTATAACTGCACTGACGATGGCTGTCGTTGGGGCAAGTTCGTCCTGGCGGCCCGTGCCAAGGCAGGCCCTCCCAACTCCCCCTTTGGGCCCTGGGCCAGTCTTGACTGGCATTTCGGTGAAGGTAGCGATGACGATGGGGTTACTGAACGAATTTACCGACGCCTTCATCCTCACCGACCTTGCCAGCCCGGGCGATTTGCCCGACCATGTCTGCTTTGATTACGCGTGTTTCGATCGCCGCCTATCCCGCCATGTCCCCTTTGATTCGCCGCCTGCTGATTGCCCTCGCCGTCATCGCCGCCCTCATCGCCCTCTTTTGGTGGATCGGTCGACCGAAGCCGATTGCCGTTGTCGTTAGGGAAATTGATCGTGGCAAGGTCGAGTCGAGCATCGCCAACACCCGTGCCGGCACCATTGAAGCCTGCCTGCGCACCAAGCTGTCGACCATCGTGGGTGGCCGCATCGAGGCGCTGGCGGTGAAGGAGGGCGACCGTGTGAAGAAGGGCCAGTTGCTGATGAAGCTGTGGAATGACGATCAGCAGGCACAGAGTACGCTGGCGATGACGCAGGTAACCACCGCACGGCAACGGGTGAACGAAGCCTGCGCGCAGGCGGTCAACGCCGAACGTGAAGCCGAACGCCAGACCGCGCTGCGCGAGAAAGGTTTTGTCTCCTCCTCGCGCGAGGAATCGGCGCGCACCGAGGCTCAGGCCAAACGCGCCGGCTGCGAGGCCAGCCGGTCCGATGTCGCGCAGTTCCAGGCCAAGGTCGACGCCACCCGCGTCGAGCAGGGGCGGACGATTCTTTACGCGCCGTTTGACGGCACCATCGCCAAGATCGTCGGCGAGATCGGCGAATACTCGACGCCTTCGCCGCCGGGTGTGCAGACGCCACCGGCCATCGACCTGATCGACGACTCGTGTCTTTACGTCAAGGCGCCGATGGATGAAGTCGACGCGCCGAAGATCCTCACCGACCAGCCGGTACGCATCAGCCTCGATGCGCTGCCCAAACAAACCTTTCCCGGCAAGGTCAAGCGCGTTGCCCCTTACGTTTCGGCGGTCGAGAAGCAGGCGCGCACAGTCGACATCGAAGCCACTTTCGACAATCCCGAAGCGCCCGGCAAGCTGCTGGTCGGTTACAGCGCCGACATCGAAGTGATCCTCGCCGTGCGCGACAACGTGGTACGCGTTCCCACCTCGGCGCTGCTCGAAGGCGGTCGCGTACTGGTGGCCGGGGCCGACGACAGGCTCGAAGAACGCAAGGTCAAAACCGGGCTGGCCAATTGGGAGTTCACCGAAGTGCTGGAAGGTCTTAATGCCGGCGAACGCGTCGTCACCTCGCTTGAGCGCGTCGGCGTCAAGGCCGGCGCCACCGTTGTCGTCGAGGCGACAAACCCTCGATGACAACGGGACAAACACCTGACGCAAAGTCGCAGAAGGCGCACAAAGAAAACAAGACCCTTGGCGTCACCTTTGCAACTTCGCGCCTTTGCTGTGGACTTCTGGAGTCTGGTTCATGCCCGCTCTGATCGAACTGTCCGGCATCGAGCGGATTTTCCATCTCGGTGACAGCGAAGTGCACGCCTTGCGCCACCTTGAGTTGAGCATCGCCGCCGGTGAATATGTCGCAGTGATGGGCCCGTCGGGCTCCGGCAAATCGACGTTACTCAATCTGCTCGGCCTGCTCGACCACCCGAACATCGGTATCTATCGCCTGGAGGGGCGCGACGTGACTACGCTGTCGCCCGAGGAACAGGCGCGCGTACGCAGCGAACGCATTGGTTTCGTCTTCCAGAGCTTCCATCTGGTTCCGCGCCTGACCGCTGCCGAAAACATCGCCCTGCCGATGACGCTGGCCGGCATCGAACCGGCGCAGCGCGCCCAGCGCGTCGAACAGGCGCTCAAGGATTACGGTCTTGCCGATCGTGCCAGCCACCGGCCGGACCAACTCTCCGGCGGCCAGCGCCAGCGCGTGGCCATTGCCCGCGCCACCATCATGCAGCCGGCGGTGATCCTCGCCGACGAACCGACCGGCAACCTCGACCGTGCCACCGGCGAGGAGGTCATGCGCCTGCTCGAAGAACTCAACCAGCGCGGCGTCACGCTGATCGTCGTCACCCACGACACCACCCTCGGCGCCCGCGCCCGGAGGCAATTGCTGATGGAAGATGGCGAATTGCGACACGACAGCACAATCAAGAGCAAATCAAATGCTTGACCACCAAGTCACCAAGAACACCAAGAAGCACCAAGGAGCACCAAGAAAACATGGGAGAGCCAGGTTTTTTTCTTTGCCTTTCTTGGTGTAACTTGGTGTTCTTGGTGTCTTGGTGGTTCGCTTTTTACATACACCGTCTAACGCATTCCATTACACACAACTCATACAGCATGGATTGACCGCATATGCTCGACCCCTTCAACGAAATCCCTGATGCGCTAAAAGCCAAGCCAGAGCGTCTTGACGCCGGGTTCGCCGTCACTTTTTCGGGCGAGGAAACCGCCGAGCATGGCGATTCGACGGATGACCTCGCGCAACGTCGGAGTCGTTTTCGGGATGGGTTTTTTGGCCAGGATGTAAGCCCCTTTCCACTCCTCGTCAGTGAAGAGCGCCGTCGCGGCGAGGTCCGGATGTG
>JAYSZS010000233.1:0-1672 GCA_043737935.1 Propionivibrio sp.
ATCTCCATTTTCTCTGGCATGGTCTTCTTGTTCTTGGTGGTGGTATAAAAGTGACCGGTGCCGGCAGTCGATTCGAGTTTGATCTTTTCACGCATGGCTAAAATTCCTTGTCAGATCTCGCCGCGTGCGCGCAAGTCGGCGAGCACAACGTCGATACCGTTCTTGTCGATAGTGCGCAGACCGGCGGTGGAAACGCGCAGGCGTACCCAATGGTTTTCGCTTTCAACCCAGAAACGGCGGTACTGCAGATTTGGCAGGAAGCGACGCTTCGTTCTATTGTTGGCATGGGAAACATTGTTCCCAACCATCGGGCCTTTACCCGTTACTTGGCAGACACGCGCCATGATTGTCGCTCCAGTCGATCTTGAGAAGAAGGCTAAAAATTATAGCCTAAAAAGGCATGATGTTTCAAGCTATTTATTATGACTTGGCTACAGCAACCCACGTTCGGCGAACGACAAAGGCTGAGACGTACCAGCCACGATGAAGTGATCGAGCACCCGAACATCGACCAAAGCCAGTGCCTGCTTGAGGTCTCGGGTCAGAAACTGGTCAGCGGTCGAAGGCTCGGAAACTCCGGAAGGATGGTTGTGTGCCAGAACAACGGCGGCGGCATTATGCAACATGGCCTTCTTGACCACTTCCCGGGGATAAACACTGGTCTGCGTCAACGTACCGCGAAATAGCTCTTCGGAAGCAATCAGGCGGTTTTGTGAATCCAGCCAGAGGGCAAAAAACACTTCATGCTTCAGCCCGGCCAGATGCAAGCGCAAATAGTCACGCACCGAACCCGGCGTCGCAAAAGCGTTGCCCTGCTTCAGTTCCTCGCCTAGCGCCCGTCGCGACAGCTCCAGAACAGCCTGCAACTGGGCGTACTTGGCCGGTCCCATGCCGGGAATCAGCGAAAACTCGCCCTGCGTAGCCGCAAACAGGTGATTAAGGCTGCCAAAATGCCGGATCAGCTCGCGAGCCAGGTCGACTGCGCTTTTTCCCCTGACGCCAACGCGCAGAAAAATTGCCAGCAGTTCGGCGTCGGACAGCGCAGCGGCCCCTTGCGCCAGCAAGCGTTCGCGTGGACGTTCTTCCTCAGGCCAGTCGGTAATTGCCATGGTGCAATCTCGGTTAGAATATTCAGTCTGACATTCTAACCAAGCTTATTGGGTCAAGCGCATGGAATTGATGGGAAAACACATTGCTCTTGGCGTCAGCGGTGGCATTGCCGCCTACAAGGCCGCCGAACTGGTTCGCCTGCTGATCAGGCAGGGTGCCACCGTGCAGGTTGCAATGACCGAGGCGGCGACCCACTTCATCACCCCGGTCACCTTCCAGGCACTGTCCGGTAACCCGGTGTTTACCGACCAATGGGATCCGCGTGTTGCCAACAACATGGCGCACATCGAGCTTTCGCGTGCCGCCGACCTGCTGCTGATCGCCCCGGCCTCGGCCGATTTCCTGGCCAAGGTTGCCCACGGTCTGGCCGACGATCTGCTGAGCACGCTCACCCTGGCACGCGACTGCCCCTTGCTGGTGGCTCCGGCAATGAACCGCCAAATGTGGGAAAACGCGGCTACGCAACGCAACATTGCCACCCTGCGCAGTGATGGCATCGCCATTCTCGGCCCCGCCTGCGGTGAGCAGGCCTGTGGCGAAAACGGCCTCGGACGCATGCTCG